>JBBRUE010000001.1:0-36398 GCA_038248085.1 Myxococcales bacterium
TCGGGGGCGGGTCGCGACAGGTCAAGCATCGCCACGAGATCATGATCTGCGGTGAGGTATCGTTCGGCAACGCATCCAAACGGCGAACCCGCAGGGTCAAACTGCTTGGCCGCAACAGGCAATTCTAACTCCCCCTTCACCGGGGCCCACTTCGTGCCGACAGAAGCGAAAAGATCACTGCACAGGGCTTTGACTGTCTGCATGCTCAGTCCACCTGTATCGCGACGTCGTCGAGGAAGTCATCGGCTTCACCACGCTGGTGGTCGCGGAGCATCTTCGCGACCTTCCTCCGCATGCGGCTGACCAGCGCGCGCATGGCCGTCTCCGGCTGGCCCCGCCCCAGCGGTCCGATGACCTCGGGCAGGTCCACCACCGCGTCGAAGTCGGGGGACGAGAGCACGAAGGTCGCGAGCACCTCCAGCTCTTCGTCGAGGTGCGAATTCATCTGGCGGCGAAGGTGCTGCGCCACGAGGTGCGGCTCCTTGTTCTTCACCGTGTCGATGAGCGTCTGAACCTCTGCGGTGATGTAGTCTGTCGGTCGAGTCGGGCGGCGGCCCGTGCGCTTGCGAGAGAGCATCAGGTCCTTGGTCATCAGGTCAGTCATCAGAGCATTCCGAGGTCAGCGAGGCGGTTGGCGCGTGCAACGAGACGGGAAGTGATGTCTGCGAGCATGGCGGCTGGTGATACTTCCTCGGCCTTCACCCGTTTGTCCAGCGGAGAGAGGAACACACCGAACGAGTCCGCGATGCCGCCCGACTTCGTGCCGAGCCCGGACATCTGATCGATTTTGTGCACGAGCGCCTCTGCGACGACTTCATCAGGGCCGTTGCGGACGCAGAGGTAGTAGTACATCACCGGGCGACGCTCCTTCTCGGGCTGTCGAGCCGGGTCGATGCGACCCTCGCACTGGAGCATGGTGCCGGGCAGCCACGAGAAGTCCACGAAGACCATCGCGGCAGCTCGCGTGAGCGTGGCGCTCTCCTTCACCGCGTCGAGCGTGCAGACGAGTGCGGTTGCTTCGCCCGCCTTCCAGCGCTCGATGATTTTGTCACGCGCCACGTTGGTGGTGTCGCCCGTCGCGAGCAGCGCCTTCACCTTCGACTTCTCCAGCAACGCGGCCAGCTTCGCGGCGTCTTCTCGGCGGTAGGTGTAGATGATCACCGGAGCGTCGATGTCCTGCGCGAGCTGCACGGCGGCGTCGAGCTTGTACTTCATCGCACCGCGACACGCGTCCGCGATGCCCGTCTCCTTGTCGAAGTGGTGAAGCTTCGCGGGCGAGATGCGCTCTGCCCCCGGTGCGTCCACGAGCTTCAGGGTGCGCTGCCTCACGGGCATCTGACCCATCACCTCGGCAGCCGAGCGGCCCATCACGAACGGCTTGATGTCCTCTTCGAGTCCGGCCTCGTCGAGCAAGTCACCGATGGTTTTGCCACGGCCCTTCTCCCCGACGTGGACGTTGAAATATTTGTAGCCGAAGTTCCAGAGCGAGCCGAACGAGTTGCGCGCGCAGATGTCGAGGAGGTTGTGCAGGTCGGGCGGACGGTTCTGGATGGGCGTGCCGGTGAGCAGCGTCGTCTGCGTGGAGCGCGCCACGAAGCTGCGGAGCACCTGCGCCCGGACCGTGGCCGCGCTCTTCATGTTGTGCGCTTCGTCGATGGTCACGGAGTCGAGGAGGATCTCGTTGGGCGTGATGAACGCGTCGATCTTCTCCGCCATCTCGTACGACGCGATGACGAGCGCCGGGCCCATCTCGCCGCGCAGCATCGCCTGCCACTTGCCGTGCTTGCGCAGTTCGAACGCTTCGTCCGTCTCCTTCACGCGCTGGTACGCGGCGTCTGAGCCCATGGTGTGGACCACCAGCTCGGGCCAGAACTTCTCCGCCTCGCGGCGCCAGTCGTGCGTGGAGATGGCCGTGGTGAAGACGAGGCCGCACGGGTTGGTCATGATGCCACGCTCGTAGCGCAGGCGCTGAGCCGCGAGCGCCGTGCGCGTCTTGCCCGTCCCGAGTCCATCGCTGAGGAGACGGCCACGCGTGTGCGGCGGCAGGTCCACGAGCCACTCAGCTCCGGCGAGCTGGTAGTCGCGGAGCGAGTCCTTCTTCCAGTTCACGACCTTCACGAGAGCACCTCCACCGTGACGATGCAGCCGAACCAGCGCAGGAGGACGGCCAAGTCGTTGGCCATCTTCTCTCCCGCTCCCACCATCTCCGGGAGCGTCCCCGCCCTCACCGCGTCGGTGACCGCATCGGGCTGGTAGTGCAGGCGGAGGCCGAGGAAGCGCCCGGTGAAGACGGGGTCGTCCGACTTCACGAACAGGGTGCCGTTGCGATCTACACGAATGACCACCACGTAGCGCGCATCGGTGCTCACAGCGTCATCTCCGAGACTTCGTTCGGCGGAAGCTGCAGCAGCGACGCGTGCGGCATCCACGGGTACTGCTTGCCCGGCTTGGCCTTGAGCATCAGGCGCTCGAAGTAGTCCGCACCCGCTTCGAGGCAGACGAGGCGCGCACGGTCCAGCTCGCCTTGGCGGAAGGGCGTGTTCGCATCCACCACCAGCACCGAGTCGATGAGGGGCTTCAGGTCCGAGATGTTGGGGCCGATGAGGCACCCGAGCCGACGGACGGTGTTCTTCTTGGAGAAGAGCGTGGACCACCCAGCTCGCTGGCGCAGCAACGGCTGCTCGACACCGTGCGTCTCGAAGGACATGAACCACATCGGCTGAGCGGTCGGCTGCGCCAGCGCCCACGGGAAGGTCCACTTGCCCAACGGGAAGCCGGGCAGGTGCAGGTGCGGTCCTTCGGACCACCGGAGGGACTCCAGCTCCCAGACCTGCAGGAGCTTGGGCAACGCGCTCTTCCGCACCACACCCGGGAAGGCGAAGTCCACCGTGCCGTCCCCCGAGAGGAGGCGCGTGTAGAAGAAGTCCTTGGCCAAGGTCACCGGCGTCAGCTCCAGCATGAACGCGTTGTTCTCGCTGAGGCCCACGGCCCCCAAGGAGAGCAGCCCTTCGTAGTGGGCGCCCCAGAACTTGGCCTCCTTCCAAAGCTTGAAGTCAGCAGGGGACCTGCTAAACAGATTGCTCGGCCTTCCGAGTTTCACTTCGGACGGGTGAGCGACGTTGGTTTCGGCCATGCGGAGTTCCCCAGTTAAGGTTGAGATACCCCCCATGTAGTAGTGCATAGGCGTTCCGGAAAGAGAATTCGACTGGAAGCACATAACACTACTACATCCTAGGTATCTCTTGGAAAAACAAGTCCTTTCGTCATGCACTTGCGTGGCTCCTCATCCCCCTCCCCCTTGGGGATGTTTTAAGAGCGTTTCCGGAAACACCTAAATAGCTGAGTGATTACCGGGGTTTTTACCCCATGATTTCACTGATGTATTTCGTGTTTTCTGAAAACGCTCATTCTTTGGGGGAGTCCCCTCGGGGGATGTCCAAGCCGCTAACCTCAGCAAACAGGTATTTAATGGTTTGCACGCAGCGCGTCATTTCGTGTTTTTGGGCGAAAACGGCTCCAAACACGAAAAAGCCGCCAAAAAGGGCGGCTCGGTGTGACAGGTTCGCTCGGAGAATCGCTCGTGGCCGCCGCAGCGCGTCATTTCGTGTTTTTGGGCGAAAACGGCTCCAAACACGAAAAAGCCGCCAAAAAGGGCGGGGCGAAAACGGCTCCAAACACGAAAAAGCCGCCAAAAAGGGCGGCTCGGTTCGGAGAATCGCTCGTGGCCGCCCAGCAGCTACATCAGCCGGGCGCGGGTGATTCCGTCCTCATCGACCTCGCGTTTAGCAAGGCGGGCCATCTCCAGCGACACGAAGGCCTTCTGGAAGCGGTCGGAGTCGAGCACGGTGCGCTCCATCAGCTTGTGCTCCTCGATGCCCTCGCTGCCTGCATCGGCCAGCACCCGGAGCATGCGGCGCGGGAGCTGATCGCCTTCGAGGTCCTTGTTGGACCGGGCGAAGGTCCGCTCCATCAGCACCGGGGCCGACTTGTGCCAGTGCTCCCAGAGCACGGCAGCCGCCTCCACGTCCTTCACGGAGATGACCAGCGAGCCGGGGTTCATGGCCACATGCTCGATGGCGGCCAGCTTGTGGAAGTGGCCGTCAGCGCGCTGCATCAGCTCCTTCACCTGCGGAGACTGGTCGGCGCGGTACTTGTCCTCGATCTTCAGGCGGAGCTTGGCGGCCTTCGGGTCGTAGGAGAGCAGCATCGGGTTCGGGCCCTTGTTCGCCTTCTTGGCCTCCCACTTCTCCCGCGTCTTCTGCCACTCACCCAGCAACTCATCGAGCTGCGTGGCGAGCTTCTGGTACACGCAGTCTTCCGGCGTCGTGGGCTCGCGCAGCTCGCGGTTCACGGAGCCGGGGATGAGCAGGCAGCGCGACATCATGCCGCCCAGCCAGTCCTCGGACGTGATGACCGTGGGCATCAGCGCGACGTTGATGCCGCCGAGCAGCGACACGCGAGGACGCACGAGCTTGTACTCCTCCTTCGACAGCATGCGCTTCCACTCAGGGGGGACCTCGTACCAGTCCATGAACATGCCCTTGCTGCCGCGCATGTAGTCCTTGGCCAGCGCAGAGAGGAAGGCCATCAGCTCGCCCTGCATCATCAGGTTCGCCGCGTTGCCCTCCATCGCCTGCTCGCGCTTGGCCAAGTCCCGCGCGAAGCCTTCAGGCGAGCCGTCGTCAGGAGCGCGCAGGTCCTTGCACTCTTCGCTGCGGCGCAGCACCTCGTGGTTCATGTGGACACAGGTGCTCTTGCGCGAGCGCCCAGCATCACCGACGAGAATCACCCAGAGGTTCGTCCAGCGGTGACCGGCGCCTCCATCCACATTGCACCGGTTCTTCTTCGTCGAGAGCGCCGCGCCGAGAAGCGCGGTCGCTGAA
The DNA here is from genome assembly GCA_038248085.1 of Myxococcales bacterium. Lineage (GTDB taxonomy): Bacteria > Myxococcota > Myxococcia > Myxococcales > Myxococcaceae > Archangium_A. The sequence goes on from JBBRUE010000001.1 coordinate 4,884, forward strand.
GCTCTGTGGAAGATGTGAGGTGCATCGGTGTACTTCATCAACGTCGCTTCGTAGTCCCGCAGGAAATTGCTCAAGCGTCTCCCCAGACGGCTGCTCTTCGGTGGACAGCACTTCTCTCATGTCAAACAAGATGTGACAAGCCGGATCCGCGCTGGTATGAAGAGCGCATGAGCGCTCTCGGTGCGGAGTTGTTGAAGCAGAGGACCAAGGCAGGGTGGACCCTGCGTGAAGTCCAGAAGCGCAGCGGCGTCTCGCGGCAGACGGTCTTCCGTGCCGAAACGGGAGAATTCATCTCCATGGGCGTGATTCTCAAGCTCGTCACCATCTACAACCTCTCAAACACGGCGAAGCGGAGCCTGCTGAATCAGTACGCGGACGAGACCATCAAGCGCGTGACCACCAAGCGGCGCAAGGCGCGCTCGGCTCGCGCCACCGCTTAGCGCTTCAACCTCACAGGTTCTTCCCGATGACCACGCCGATGCCGACGAGCGCTCCGACGATGAGGAGGCCGGGCAGGATGCTGCCGCCATTCGACGCGCCAGCCGGAGCGATGGCCAGCTCGCCAGACGCACCGCGCAGGATGACGGTCGGCCTCAGCCAGCTCAGCAGAGGGTTGGGGGGGCCGCCAGCAGCGAGCTGGTTGGTGGCGATGCGGATGTTCGGCGTGAGCGAGCTGCGGAACTCGACCTCGGTGTAGACACCAGCAAGCAGGCCAGCCGGGTTGAGCGTGCCGTCTGCTCGCACGGTGCCTCCCGGGAAGCCTTGCGACTGGAGGGCAGCCTGCAGCGGGGCGATCAGGACTTCAGGGATGCCAGCCATGCGCCGGTTCTACCATGAGCTGCGTGAGGCCCATGGAAACGTATCCGGCGCCGTACAGACTGTGAGAGAGTCCGGGACCATGGCGACCAAGAAGAAGACGGTGCAGCGGACCCGGCGTGAGCAGATCTACACGAAGGAAGAGACGGTCGTCTTCCTCAAGGAGATTCAAGCGGGGCTCTCCAGCTCGCGCTGGCCGTGGTACAAGGCCAATTCGGAGCGCCTCGGTCGCAGCTTCGTCAAGCACTTCCCTCCGCTCACGAAGCGCAAGGTGAACGACACCACCAACAAGCAGCTCGCGGGAACGCTGAGGATCATGGCTCGCGTGCTGACGCTTCAGCTCAAAGAGGAATCCGTTGGCCTCCCTGCATGGACGAACGCGGCGCTCCAGAACAACCTCCTCGTGCTCGAAGGTGCCGCGACCCGCCTCGAAGAGCTGTCCCGGTTCAGCCACGCCTGATGCGCTGTGTCCCCCGCCTCATCACGCTGGCCGAGGCACGGACACACCTGCCGTTCCTCAGTCGCGCCGTGGAGCAGCACGTCCCCATGGCGCACTTCCAGTGGGCACCGCTCAACGACATGCCCTGCTGGGCGTGGCAGGGCTGGCTCGACGAGAAGCAGTACGGCCGCATCCGTTGGGGGGAGCAGCGCAGCGCGCGCGTGCATCGCGTCGTGTTCGAGACGCTGCGCGGCTCGTTGGACCCAGCCGCCATCCTCGACCATGGCTGCCGGAACCATCCGTGCTGCAACCCGTGGCACCTGCAGCCGGTCACCATCGCGGTGAACACCGCGCGTGGTGCGCGAGCTGAGGGCATCTGCCGCAACGGCCTGCACGAGATGACAGGCGACAACGTCATCGAGCGGTGGCGCGATGGGCTGCCGCGCTACGAGTGCCGAGCCTGCAAGGCGGCACGCCAGTGAAGCGGCTCTACGAGTTTCGCTACACGGACACGGGGGAGCGGAACGGTCCGCAGATGCTGTGTGAGAACGCGTGTGAATTCTGGCTTCGTGCGTGGGACAAATTCCTCACGCGCCAAGGTGTGGTGCATTACACTTCAGGTGAAGGCGTTACGGGAAGAACGCTCGCCGTTCACGTCAGCTCGACCGGAGAGAGGGTCGTCATCGAGGGAGAGATCGGCGTACGTGCTCGGCTCTGGAACGAGCCGCTCACCGGCTGGGTGAAGCGCCGCTAGGGCTCGCATCTGGTCTGGTATCTTCATGTGCTCAGAAGATGTCACATTACCCGTGACACCGTCCACACGCTTCTGATACCACCTCGGGCATGCGTAATGACCCGGGCCTCCTGTACTTCTTCTTCGTCAAGCTCCTCGACGGTGCGCTTCGAGAAGGCGAAGAAGGAGCTGCTGTGAGCACGCATGCGAACGAGTTGTCGGAGCGACTGGAAGCCCTGTGATGAAGCTCGTCCTCAACAAGAAGCAGAAGCTCGTCATCGACATGGAGGACGAGCAGGTGAAGGCCGACGGCCTTCGTGTCTTCATCGGGGGTGAATCCGGCTCTGGCAAGAGCAACGCGGCCATGCTCATCGCCTCGCAGTGGGTGGAGCAGAACGGTCAGGTCATCGTGCTCGACTCGCACGGCGAGTACGGCGCGCTCTGGGAGACGCGGCCCGGCGGCGCTCACCCGGTCGTCCGCTTCGGCTACGGCGAGCCGCCGGTGCGTGAGGAGTCGGTCGAGATGTGCATGAGCTACATCCGCGACGGCCACAGCCTCGTGCTCGACCTCTCGCACTGGACCGACCTGCACCCGGAGACGCTCGACAAGTTCGTGCGTGACCTGCTCAAGGACCTGTACGAGCTGCGCCGCCACAAGCCCAAGCGCACGCTCATCCTCGTCGAGGAGGCGCAGGTCTACGCGCCGCAGCAGCAGATGTCGGGGCAGGCGGCAAACATCCGCATGTTCACCGCGCTCATCACCGGTGGCCGGAAGTTCGGCCTCAACTTCGTGCTGGGCACGCAGCGCCAGTCTCTCGTGGACAGCAACGTCATCGCGGGCTGCAACGTGCGTCTCTTCATGCGCATCTCGGAGGCCAAGGACTGGAAGAAGCTCAAGCCGTACATTCCGCCTCGCTGCCCGGTGCAGTTCGGAGGCAACGTGAAGCGCGACATCGCGCGCTTCGCTTCGGGCGAAGTGCTGGCGCTCTCGCGCTGGTTCGGTACACAGCGAGTGCGGCTCGACCTCCCCGAAGTCCCCGTGAAGAAGTTCCTCTAGTGCGTGGTGACGCTACCTGCCCACGCTGCAGAGGCACTGGGCGCTGCGGTGGCCGTCTACCGTTCGCCTTCAAGCAGGTCCGCGCACCATCGTGGTGCTCAGCGGTTTCACCAGTCGTCCCGTGAGGTAGCCCATGGCCCGTGCTCGCTCCACCGCAGCTTCCAAGACCGTCGACATCATCCGTCGCCTCACCATGTCGGACCAGCCGGGGGTCATCTACCGGGTGCTGGCCTGCGGTCACACGCAGGTCGAGCCCAGCGGGGGGAAGGCACCCAAGCAGCTCCGGGCGCGCTGCGTCCGCTGTGGCTTCACCTCGAAGATTCCTGATGGTCATGAGTCATGAGACGGCTGGCGGCGTGCACTGAGTCGCTGAGGTACCTCGCCTCTGGTACCTTGGGCACATGCCCTCACGAGTCAAGGAACCGCGCCGCAAGCTGACCATCACGGACATCAACGGCGACGAGTGGGAGGTTCACTTCACCCGCTCGAATGACGCCACGAGAGTGACGTTCGCGCGGCCCGGCCAAGGCCGTGCTGAAGCTGGAGACGCGCTGTTTTACAACGGGGCCGAGGTCTACGCGGCTCCGCCTCTCGCGTTCGTCGTGCACGACAACGTGAGCACCTTGACGAGCACCACATGGCGTTCCGTGCGCGCAGCGAGTCGCTCGGCGCTGGATGCGGAAGCGGAAGAGGTGAAGAAGACCGTGCTTCAGCGCAGCTACAACGCGTGGAATCAGGCCGGGACGCTGTCGTGGCACGACGACCCGTTGCCTGCGCTCTCGCAGGCAGTGGCGCGGGCACTGGCCGACAACATCAACGCCTTCACCGACCACTACGTCGGTGGTGGTGCCCGCGCGAACCGCTACGTCGCGCAGCAGACGAAGCTGGGGACTCGGCGCGTGAAGGTGGGCGAGCTGAAGCTCGCGATCAACCCGCTCTACGCGGCCCGGTACATCGACGACATGGCCCGCGTCGAGCGCGTGGACATCTACGTCTACCCGGACTCCGGCACCGACACCATCGAGCTGGCGCCGTCGGCCACCCGCGTCGGGGACCGCCTCGTCGTGCACGACACGCGCGAGCCCTTCTTCGTCTCGGCCAACACCCTCACTGGCCGTTACGCGACCAACCAGTACGACTCCAAGGAAGTGCTGGGCAACGGCAACGAGCAGCTCGTGCTGGTGCGGCCGCTGGGCGTCACGCCGTTCGAGACGTACGAGACGGGCAACCTCAACACGAAGATCGTCGGGCTCTACGCGCAGACGACCGCCCTCACCGACCTGCTCCACCACATCTGGAGGGCGCAGCAGGCGGGCTGGCAGCTCGACGCGCAGGGCGTCGTTCCGCAGCGGGGCGCGGTGCCCAACTTCCCGTTCGAGATCGAGCTGCAGTTCGTTGACTGGTCGAACCCGAACCGCGTGGAAGGCTCCGCACCCGAGAACATCCTCCGGCGGCAGATGGCGCGCGTCGAGTCCGACGGGAAGGACAGGAAGGGCGTTCCCCGCGTGCGCATCACGGCGGTCCCTCGGCTCCTGAGCGAGTTCTCCTCCATCCAGCGTGGCAAGATCGTCGCGAACGTCTACACCGCGACGCTGCTGCAGTTGCAGCAGGGGGAGCTGGTCGATGAGCGTGACGGCTACCGCGTGGGCAAGATGCGCCGCATCGCGCCGAACGACCGAGACAAGATTCTCGTCGCGCTCGACGCGCGGTTCGAGCGCGGGCTGAAGGGCATCGAGGGCATCGAGGGTGTGGATGACGTCACCTGCATGGAGTTGTGGCATGGCTCTCCTGCTTCCGGGATGGACCTCACGAAGAAGTCGAAGCTGTTCCTCACCTCGGACGAAAGCGTGGCGCGTCGCTATGCCACCGGAGATGTGCTGGCGACTGGCCGTGTAGTGGCGACCGCCCCCACGTTGTACCGGGTGAAGGTCTGTCCGAAGTCCGTGTTCGACGCGCGGAGGCCGGAGCACTTGGCCCAGTTCCAAGCGGTGTTCAGCGCGGCCAAGAAGGCCGGAGACCGGTCGCTGGAGCATCTCTACAAGCCGGGGACCGATGGTACGCGCGGCTCAACCGGTCAGTTGGTCTTCAGCTACTCTCACGCGCTGGCCAAGCTGCTGGGCTCGAAGTACGACGCCTTCCTTCTCGACGAGTCGTCGCAGGGCTGGTCCCTCTTCGTCCCGAACCCGACGGCTGTCGGGTTGACGGTGCTTCGTGAAGTCCCCATGGCCGCGAACCTCGGTGACCTCGGCCGCATCGAGCGCACGAAGACCGGCACCATCATCCACATCGACAACGTGATGGTGCGCCGCCCCAACGGAACCGTGGAAGGGCTGGAGCGCTTCTCCGACGCCTGCCACACGGCCGGGTCGCGGCAGGTCTTCTCCATGATCCCGGTGTACATCACGCAGGCGGAGGAGCACCTCTCGCTGCTCGCCCAGACGGCTCCGCGCCAGTCGAGGAACTTCCTCGACGACGATCTGCCCACGCAGAGCGACGAGGCGCAGTTCTGGCAGAGCGCCATCGACGGCCTCATGCGGGTGAAGAAGGAGCTGGAGACGGAGCTGGCCGCCGGGCACAAGGACATCGACCTCGACACGCCGGTCTGCTTCTCCGCTGACCGCATGGTGGAGCGGCACGAGGGGACGCACGCCTACCTCGCGCTGGAGTACCCGCCTCCTGCGTCGCAGGGGCCGGAGTTCGGGATGGAGATGCTCATCCGCAACACCACGATGTACAAGGCCATTGAGCGCTTCCTGCTCAACGCGGGACCGGCCAGCCGTGACTTCTGGCAAGCCTTCGGCAACGAGCTGCAGCCGCAGAGCAGCCGCCCCGAGGAAGTGCTCACGGCCATGGTCGCCATGGTGGACGCGGTGCGCTGGGAGCAGGACGACCCGGAGACGGCCAAGGCGCAGCAGAAGCGCATCGCGTGGGGCTTCGCCACGTACCTGAAGCCGAACATGGGCATCGTGGACGAGCGCCAGTTGGAACTGTCGATGCTGGCCGCCGCGCAGGAGTTGGCCACGACGTACCCGGACGAAGCGTCGTTGCTCCACGAGGTCACGACCCTCGTGCAGCGGGTTCGCTACGATCGCGACTCGCAGCTCCCTTCCGGTGCGAACCCGGCGGCAGCTCCCAAGCGGTACGAGATGACGCAGGTGCGGAAGGCGGTGCCCAAGCACATGCTGGACGGGCTCGGCGCGACGCCGGGTCAGCTCATCAAGAAGGACATGAACGCGTGGGTCATCCGCTTCGCGACGTACGGTGAGAGCTACCTGCGCCCGGAAATCCTCGGTGAGGTGGACCACAAGGGGAGCTTGCGGCAGCTCCGAATTTTCCGAGAGACGCACGACACCTTCCAGTTGGCGCTTCCGCAGACCTACGACAACGGGGAAAATTTCGCGGAGGTGGTGCTCTGGTCCGGTCCGACGGCCGAGGTGAAGGTGGCCATCTCGCACTGGCTGAAGCTCGACGAGTACAAGATGGCGTCGCTCAACCAGTGGCTGGTGCAGGCCGCCGACACCAGCTTCAACTTCGAGCGCGCTGGGCTCCTTGAGCAGTTGGAGCCGAAGTCTCGCGGCCTCAACATGCTCTTCTTCCGTGACCCGGAGTTCATGGTCAACGAGACCGGGTACGGCGACGAGATCCGCAAGCGCGCGAACAAGGGCGAGCCGATGATGGTGCGCGCCGACTCGTACTCGAACGACGACAACCTGATGGACTCGCAGGAATGGTTGCTGCTTGGGAACAAGCTCTACCGCATGGACCACAAGCAGTGGCGCGCGTTCCACACCGCGTGGTGGTCCTTCCTCGACGCGCACCCGGACTTCGTGAAGCTCATCCTCGCGATGGACTGGAAGAATCCGCTGATGCTCGTCGCGCTCGACGAGATCATGAGCGGCCTCGCTCTCCCGCTGCCGGAGCATGCGCAGGACTTCAAGGGCCTGCGGTGAGCCGCCTCATCGAGCGGCTGGTGCTGGCGCTGGTCTTCTTCCTCGCCCCGACGGTCTTCCACGTCGTCGCGCTCTTCCGGCCCTCCGTGAGCATCCCGGAGTCGCCGGTCGAGCACGGCGTGTTCGCCGTGGTGAACGTGACCTTCGCCACGCTGCTGCTCATCCCGCGCATCTCACGCTGGACGCTCGTGCTGGCGCTGAGCGTGTTGCTCTTCCAGCAGACCATGCGACACGGCCCGCTCATCGTCGAAGCGCTGGCGCAGCACCGTCTCGACCTGCAGAGCCTCAGCGCGGTGCTGGGGCTCGTGGTGGTGATGGTGGTGCTTGCCTCAGAGCGGGACGACGCGTAGACCGCGCGGATGCTTCGCTTCGCTCTCTGCCCCGGCTGCAAGCTCTCGATGACCTTGCCGGACGAGTACGAGTCGATGGCGCCTTGGATGGCCGCGCACAAGAAGGTCTGTCCCGGTGAAGGGTCCATCCGGGTCGTCGCGCGCATGCGCAAGCCGAAGCTGCCGAAGGCCGGGGCGCCCGGTGAGCTGCCCAAGATGACGCCTGACGTGGACGCCGCGAAGTTCGTTTCCGAAGCCGGGGAGCGCGCTGCGCGGGACCTGCTCAACGGCGCCATCAACCTCTTCTTCAAGGGCAAGCTGAAGTGACCCCGGAGGATCGCGCGCTGCGGGTGAAGTACGGCAAGTGGCCCACCATGCAGTCGAACGTCAACAGCCGCTGGCGCCTCAAGCTGGCCATCGACCACCGCAACGAAGGACTACGGCTTGGGCCAGAGCTTCCCAGCCGCGAAGGCCGCGCCAGCCAACGTGACGGCGACGCCACTCGCAGTGGTCCACCACCACGGCGGCGGTGAGGTCTGGAGCTTCTCCTTCCGCAGCAGCCGGTCGCCTTCGCACGTCGCCATGATGCAGGCGATGCGCGCTGACCGCTGTGGAGGGAGCAGGTGCCACCCACCATCGAGCACCTGCACCGGAGGAGCGTCCGGGCAGGTGCCGTAGATGGGGTCTGCGAACGGCGCCAGCGGTGTTGCCTCCAGCGCCAGCGGCGTGATGGTGACGGGGAAGTCACCGAGCCCTGCGTCGAGCCCGCCGTCTGGCACCCCGCCGTCCTGCGCCATCACGCGCAAGCTGAAGAAGAGCGCGAGGACCCACGCGTGATGGAGCGAAGCAAGGCTCACTTGTTCAGGATGTCCGTGGGAGCGGCAGCCGCAGCGGCCCCGGCGGCCTGAGCCTTCTTCTCATCGATGGCTTCCATGATGTTCTTGAACATCGACCAGCCGCCAGAGGCGCCGAGAGCAACGGAGATGCCCTTGATGATCAACTCGGGGGAGACCTTGCCGCCTTCAGCGAAGAGCGCGAGGAACGCGGTCCCGAGGGAGAGGGTGAAGGTGGTCACGACACCGCCGATTTTGCCACGCAGCCAGACGCCGACGGTGGACTTCTCCGGGATGAACTTCCGCAGGGCCCAGACGACGACCATGATGGCCAGCGACACGACGATGCCCCACTGCTTGTTCATCACGGCGTCGAACAGCATCTTCGCGATGGCGCCCGGGTCGTTGGGGTCGAGCGGAGCGAGCGGGAGCATCGGCTGCGTGGCCACCTGCGCGAGCGCGACGAAGGAGGTGGTCAGGAAGACGAAGAGGAGGACCGGAAACCGGCGAAGGGTCTTGAGCATGAGGGGAAAATAGGAGGTGCTCGCTGCGCTGTCACCCAACGTGCACGGCGCCCTTTGCGTTCAAAGACTCCTGCGTTACGGTGCGCGGCACCATGGGCATCTTCGACGGATGGAAAGAGCGGAAGCGGGTGAAGGAAGCGGCGAAGCAGATTTGGGAGCTGCTTAAGCGCGGCTACAACTTCGAGGTGCCGCTCATTCTCGACAGGAACGACCTCACCGTGCAGGCCGTCACCGAGGTGCAGCGCCGTCATCCGCAGGTCCAGCTCCGCATGTACCAGAGCCGGGGCATGGTGCTTGGGCTCTTCCGTGGCGAAGGCATGCGCGGCAACGTCGGCATCGCGGAGGCCACGGTGAACCAGCTCGCCAACAGCGGGCACATCGACTCCGGGTACGAGACGATGAAGCCCGAGGATCTCCTCGCCTCGCATGAGCGCTTCCTCAAGAGCCAGCGCCTCGACCCGAAGGAAGAAGAGGCCACGGCGCAGGCTGAGCGCGCCGCCCGCGAGGCCATCACGGTCGGTGGCGTCGGCGCGCAGGTCCCGACGGCCGTCGTGGCCGCCCCGGTGGAGTCCGTCGCGTACGGTTCGGGCCTCGTGGAGACGACCGCCGATGGCGCCGCAAGCGCGAAGTAAGGGCATGCCCTTCTGGGCCTCGCTGGCCGAGGGCATCCGCGCCGGTCTGAAGGGCTCCAGCTCCGTCACCATGAACCGGCGCGCAGGCGCCGCCGAGTTCGCGGACTGGGCAGACGCGAACCACATCGTGCTCGGTGACGGCAAGGACGACGCGGAGAACGTGGTCCGTGAATTCACCAAGACCCTCGATGTCCACAAACGCCGGAACGGCGAGCTGAACAAGCAGGGCGAGGCGTGCATCGTCATGGCCGCCGAGCTGTGCAAGCTCGCCAAGAACCCGGTCCAGAAGGTCGAGACGACGTGGGCCGCTGCTGTCGCGGACGTCGCCGCGAAGATGAAGGGCCCGAAGAAGAAGCAGCCCGCGCCCACGGCCCCTGAGCCCGCGCTAACTGTTGCAGCGCCTCCCCCCGAACCTGTCACCCCCACTGAGGAACCGATGGCCCAGCGCAACGAAGAACCCGAAGATGACCTGAATGATGCCGCCGAAGACCCCGGTGAAGTGGAAGAGCAAGAGCAGGAGGAGGAGGGAGGCGCTGAGGAAGATGCGCCGCCCCGTCGTCGTGCAGCGCGCCCGCCCCCCGTCCGCATCCAGTACGTGCAGGCGCCTCGCGCCGCGCGTCCGGCCGCCCGGGTAGCTGCGCCTCGCAGCTCGGCCATCAAGGCCATCATGCCGCGCCCGGAGAAAATCCGGTTGTACAAGCGGAACGCGATCGGCAAGCGCGAGCTGATCGAAGACTTCACGGTCGACGAAATCGGGGACATGAAGCTGGAGCAGTTCATCCGCGAGTACATCGACCCGCAGTACGCCAACGATGGCGTGGACACCGAGTACATCGCGTACGAGCTGGATCCGCGCAACGGCGCGGAGAAGAGCCCGGCCTCGACCATCACCATCCACGCGACGCCGCAGCAGGAGTCGCAGGACCCGTTCTCGAACGCGCGCAAGGCCATGGGCCTCGTGCAGGAGATGCAGGGGATGATGGCTCCGGTGGTTCAGCCGCAGACCAGCCCCATCATCGAAGACGCGAAGCGGAAGGCCGCTGCGGGCGGGGACATGCAGGGCATGTTCATGCTCATGATGATGGAGCGCATGCAGCAGTCGCAGGCGCCCAGCAACAACGGCCAGACCGAGCTGATCATGAAGGTGCTCGACCGCATGGACCGGCTGGAGCGTGGTGGTGGCCCCTCGCGTGACGCGGGGCCGTCCTTCGGTCCTCCGCAGGGCTTCGGTGGCTTCGCGCCTCCGCCGTTCCAGTTCGTTCCGCCTCCTCCTCCCGTCGCGACGGGCAGTGACAAGCTGCTCGACCTCGCCATGGCCAAGCTGGCCCAGCCGCCCCCGTCGCTGGCCGACTCCATCAAGGACCTGATGGCGCTGCAGACGTTGATGCAGCCGAAGAACGGCGACAACGCCGAGGTCACCGCGCTCAAGGTGCAGGTCGCGCAGCTCGCGGCCGGTGGAGCGCGCGCTCCGGCGGGCTCGCTCGAAGCGGGCATGGAGACCTTCGAGAAGATGCTCACGATGCAGAAGGCCGTGGCCACGCAGGTCGGTGGTGGCTCTGACGTCGGCGGCTTCTTCAAGTCCCTCATCAGCCCCGAGGTGGGCAAGGCCATCGCGGGCATCGTGCAGCAGGCGCAGGCCAACAAGGCGCCTCCGGCTCCCGTGGCTGCGGCCCCGGCCGCTCCGCCTCCCCCGCGCGACTACAACCGCCCGCCGGTTCCGCTTCCGCAGGCCGTCAACGACGCCGAGAAGATGTTCCTGCTGGCGCAGACCTCGGACGTGCAGGTCACGCGCTTCGTGGACCTGCTGCAGGCGATGTGGCTGTCCGGCGACCCGTACTACCAGAAGCTCCTCACGCCCGCGCTCGAAGCGCTCAACAAGGCCGAGGAGTCGGTGCAGTTCCTCAACGAGCCGCGCAAGCTCGCCACGCTCCTCGTCCACGAGATTCGTCCTCAGCTCGCCAGCCCGGCGTTCGTGGACGCGTGCCTCGCTGCCATGGCCATGCGCGCCGGTGTGGAGCGCCTGCCGGCGACGCTCACCTCCACGCAGGGCAAGTGGACCTTCAATGGGCAGGACATCATCCTGCAGGACACGGTGGCCACGCCCATCCCGCTGACGCAGCCGCTTCACCCTGCCGTGGCCTCCGGGGCCGTCCCTGCCGCCGTGCCGTCGCAGTCGCGCGAAGAGCGCGAGAAGGAGCTGGGCATCGTCCGTGAGCAGGTCGCGGTCGCGGTGGTCGAGCAGGTCGCGGTCGCTGCGCCGGTGGCGGTCGAGCCGGTCGTGGTCCCTGCCAGCGAGCAGGTCATCGAAGCGCCGGTCGCTCACGTCGAGGTCATCGAGCCTCCGATGGTGCGCGAGCTGGTGCCGGTGCACGCGGAGTCGTCTCCTTCCGCATAGGCGCCGCGCATGTTTCTCCGGTGTGTAGGGCTGTTGGTATGGTCCTCCGCAGCCCCTCACACCGGAGCAACACCCCATGACGAAGCGAACCGCGAAGGCCCCTCAGTCGAAGGCCCCCAAGTTCAACAAGGCCAAGGCGAAGAAGGCCCACAACGAGTGCTGCCCCATCCTGCACATCAACTGCGAGATGGCCACGCCCAAGGCTTCGCGCAAGTTCGTGAAGGTCAGCGACCGCTGGCTGTTCGAGAACCCCGGCAAGAAGACGACCCGCCGTGGCAACTCGACCGGCATCTGGGAAGACTCGACGGGCCCGGCGGTGAAGAAGTGCATCGTGAAGGTCGGCTCGCGCAAGGTCTTCAGCGGGGCCGCCGACGACGCGGGCCGCAAGCTGGCCGCGCTCAAGAAGAGGCTGGCCGACAAGCGCTGCCTCGCGGTGGTCGAGAGCAACTCCGGCGTCAAGATCTCGGTCCCCCGGTAACCGCCGATGGTCACCCGCTCGAAGTGCAAGCACGGCACGAAGCTGACGGAGTTCGTCCGCCTCCTGTCGCCCGCTGCTGAAGCTCTGCTCCTGCAGGGCGGCAAGAAGTCGTCTCCGCTGCTCAAGCAGGCCATCAAGGCCACGACCTGCACGACCACGAAGGGTGACCGCGTGGTGGTGAAGGCGACCGTCGTGCGCAAGAACCTCGGCGGTGCGGTGCGTGAAGTCGTCGGTGCTCGTGGCGGAGCGTTCCCGCGCGCTCAGCCGAAGCACCAGTTGGTGAAGGGCTTCTCGCTTCCGCCTGCCGCCGCGCCGGGCTACAACGCGTGGAAGCCGGGGACGTGGGACCGTGGCCCGATCGAGGTCAACGACTCCGACCTCGTCGATGGCCCTCAGCCCACGGGCATGAACGGGCTCGGCTTGCTGAACGGGCCTTTCTACGTGCACTACGGCAGCGCGTCCCACGGCCCGATGAGCACGGTTTCCTTCGCCACCAAGTGGGAGGCGATGGCCGCCGTGCGGCGATCAAAGGCCGAAGGCTTCCCCGCTCGACTCGGGTGACCTCATGGCCCGCCTCAAGTGCCCTCGTGGAGAGCAGCCCGTCGCGCTCTGCGTGCCGGAAGAGACGCCGACGCGCTTCGCCGGGCTGCGCCTGAAGTGCCCGACCGGGATGAAGCAGGTGCTGGCGTGCCCCACGGATCTCCGGCCTGCTGAGCCGGAGCGTGAAGGCGTGCAGCATCCGCAGCCTGCGCCGGAGCACTACGGGCTCGGCCAGACCCTCACGCTGAAGTGCGCGCGTGGCGAAGTCCCTATCTGCACGCCTCGGTACGCGGTCCCCGGCTTGAGTGGGGATGCCGACGAGGACACTGAAGAGGCCAGCTCAACCACCTACCGCAGGCTGCAGGAGTAGGCCGTGACTGACACCCTCAAGTGCGCTCGTGGTCTTCCTCCTGTGGTGCGTCTCAGCCTGCACAAGGTGAAGTGCCCTCGCGCGACCTCGGAGATCAACAACTCGCCTGAGCGCATCCTCCAGTACGTGCAGCGCGAGTACGGCTGCATGCCGCAGGAGTACATGCTGGTGCTCGCGATGAGTTCTTCTATGGAAGTGCTCACCATCATCGAGGCGAGCGTGGGGGCCGTAGCGCAAGCTCTCGTGGACCCCAAGGTGGTGTTTCCGGCCTTGCTGCTCTCTGGGGCGACCGGGTTCATCCTCATTCACAACCACCCCTCCGGTGACCCGTCACCGTCGGACGCTGACGTGCAGTTGACGCGGCAATTCCGCGAAGGCGGGCGCATCCTCGGGCTGCAGCTCATCGACCACATGGTCATCGGCGCAGGAAACGGCTACCGCTCGTTTCAGGCCATGGGCCTTCTCGCGAGGCTGTGAGCCGTGGTCGCCCACGTCGTTCCGGCTGACATCGTGCTGCACGCCAACCGGGACTGGCGTGGCCATTTCCGGGAGCGCGATGGCGGACAGCTTCGAGTCGACGAGAACTTGAGCAGATTGTGCGTGAACCTCTTCGAGATGAATCTCGCCAAGGAGCTGGCTGGGCAATCGACGATTCTCGCAGCGACCCTCATGCAGATGCTGCAGACGCAGGTCTACCCGTGGGAAGAGCGCATCCTCAAACTGCCACTCACGCAGGTCCACACGGCGCTGCGGAGGCTCGCGGCGATCAACAACTTGAAGTGGATGTACGTCCGCATCACCGAAGCCGCGCGGGGTGAGCTGCTCGTTTGGTTGGACTCGCAGCTAGAACAGGGGAGACTCATCGTATGAGCAGCGGATTCGAGCGCATTGCAGCAGGACTCGTGGGGGCCGCCTTCGGTCTGAAGGTCCTCGACGGGGCCAAGCCCCTCTGGGCTCGCGCCGCCTATGGCGCCGTCGCCTTCGACCTCATCAGCAACGCCGTGAAGGCCACGGAGCACCCTCTCCTCGGGGACCCGGCAGCTCGTCTCGGTGACGCCGAGGCCAAGGTGCGTGAAGTGGCGAAGATGCCCGTCTTCAAGGAGAAGCGCGTCCGCAACATCGACGAGCGCGTGGCCTACGTCCACACGCAGATGATTCAGGGCACGCGTGACCCGAAGATCTACAAGCTCAAGAGCGCGATCCTCAGCAAGAGGTGTGACGATGGCAAGGGCGGCGATACGTGGTGCATCCCTGAGAAGGACGCGTGGGCCGAAGCGACGGCGTTCTTCAACGAGGTCCGCAAGCGCGTCCGCTACACTTGGGACCCGACGGACTTCGACGCGTTCCAGACCCCGGCCAAGACGCTGGAGCTGCAGACCGGCGACTGCGACGACTACACGTCTCTCCTCGGCGCGCTGTGCCGCACGGCAGGCCATCAGGTGCGTTCGCGCATCGTGCAGCTAAAGGGCAGCAGCCAGCCGTGGGACCACATCTACCTGCGCGTGAAGGTCGGCAACGGCTGGAAGACGCTCGACTGCTCGGTGGACAAGCCTGCTGGCTGGGAAGTGCCCGACGACATGGTCCAGCGGAAGCAGGATTACGACGTGGTAGAGAGTGGTGCCGGTCCCACGCTCGACAAGTAAGGAACGCACCCCATGAGCAACAACAGCATCCTCGAACGCGCCAAGAGCTTCTTCGAAGGCACCGTCCACCCGTGGTGGAAGAACATCTTGTGCAAGTGGCAGCCGGAGCTGCGGAAGTATTCCAGCGAGCTGCTGCTCGCGGGCATCTTCCTCTCGCAGCGCGACCTCATCGAAGCGCTCCAGCAGGGCGGGAACTACTTCCGCATCACGCCCTTCCATCTCCGCGCCGGTGCCGAGGCCACCAAGGTCGTGGACATCGAGACCAACGGCTACGTGCGCGAGGTCAGCATCTGGATGGACTCGGCCGTCGGTCTGCCTGACCCGACCATCCGCCTGAGCACCGGCGCCTCGGGCACCGTGGGCAACGGCGTGCGCGTGACTCCGGGCGGGCCGAACGAGCTGGGCAAGGTGCCGCCGAACACGCGCCTCTTCCTCTCGGCGGACATCGACATCAACGGCTACATCATCGAGCGCGGCTGAGATGAACCTCACGCTCTCCACCAAGAGGCTGGCAGCGCACCTGCTGCAGCACCTGCGCAGCACGCACGACTTCGGGTTGCGGTCGAGCATCACCGTGCGTGATGGGTCGGGCGTGAGCGTGGAGGCCAGCGCGGACGGCTCTGAGGTGCTGAGCGTGTTCGACATGGAGCGCGGGCCGATCATCATCGAGCGCGTGGCGAAGCTGAACCCCTTCGCGTGGGACCGGGCCACGGCGCTCACGGGCGCCTACGAAAAGCGCGCAGCAGTCGGGCCCGGTCAGGTCGGCATCAGCTCGACGCACACGTACCTCGGGCTCGCGCACTGCAGCATGGTGACGAGCCAAGAGACGCTGACGCTCTACTTCAACCTCGGCATGCTGGAGACGGCCAAGCGGCTCAGCGACCCGGAGAAGCTCGTGCTGCTGCTGCAGGCCAACGAGCAGGGGCAGCGTCGCAAGGATGCGTTCGAGACGCTCCTCCGCAAGTCGGGCGTGGATGCTCGGCAAGTCCTCGCTCAGCTCCGCGAGAAGACGCTCGTCCGCGCCGGGATGAAGAACAGCAAGACTGGCGAAGTCACCTCGTGGGGCATCACGGCTGAAGGCCGCGAAGTGCTCAGCCAGCTCAACTACACCGTGCAGCGCGAGCTTGAGCTGCGCTTCCTCGGAAGGGATTACTGAATGGCTGCGATCACCGGGAACATGGAGCAGGGCGAGGTCATCGACGCCAGCGGCATCCTCGGCGGCCTCAGTGGCGTACGAGAAACCCCGCGCAGCTTGGAGGCGATGCACAAGGGGCTCACTGGGTCCCACTGGGTGCGTTCGGCTCTCGGCTGGTACATGCAGAAGGTGAAGATCCGCCACGAATGGTCGGGCGACACGCTCCTGCTCCGCGTCGTGGATGCGCCGATGAAGGACGCAGAGGGGCCGTACATCCCGCGCAATGCCGTGCCGTGGTACCAGATGCCCAAGCCGGTTCGCGGGGCCAAGGTGTGGTCGCACACCAACGGGAAGATGGACTGCCCCGTGTTCGACCTGCCCGCTGGCGCCAAGAGCGCCGGTGGCTCGTGCCCCGGTGCGGATGAGGGGCAGAGCATCGTGGCCGAGCGCCACGGCACGCTCCGTGGAACCGATGACCCGGCCGCGTTGCTGCGTGATGTTCCGCTCAACCAGCAGGTGGACCTCCGCACGACCATCTGCATGGCCTGCTACGCGGAGACCGGACCCATCGCGTACACCAGCAACCAGCTCTCCCAGCTCATGCGGCACATCTGGTCGGCCGGGATGATCAACAGCCACTACGACGCCTTCGTGGATGTGCTGGCCACGTCCCTGCTGAAGATGGACGAGTCGCTGTTCGGCGGCGCCTGCGCGCCGGGAGCCATCCTCCCCATCCGCCTTCATGGCGGCGGTGATTTCTACAGCGAGAAGTACGCCCGTGCGTGGATCGACGTGGCGAACACCGTGGCCGCGTCAGGCAGCAAGGGCGCGCGCATGCGCTTCTGGGCTCCGACGCGAACGTGGGCCACGAAGGGGTGGACGGAGCTGTGGCGCACGCGCTTGCTGCCCCGGCTGCGTCAGCCGAACTTCGTGGTGCGGCCCAGCTCCTTCCACTTCGACAACCCGGCTCCCGGTCCTTTCCTCCCGGGCTCTGGTGAAGGCTCGACGTCGATGTTCCTCCGCAACAAGAAGGAGGAGATGGACCGCAAGAACTTCCATGCGCAGGGTGACGAGAAGAAATTCTTCGACTGGCAGTGCCCGGCCTACTCGCTGAAGGAAGCGAAGTCCTGCACGGAGAGCCCGAACCCGATGGGGCGGAAGCACTGCCGCGCCTGTTGGATCCGCCCTGACCTCCGCATCAACTACCCCGCGCACTGAGGCTCGCCATGGACGAAGAAGAAGACGACGACATCGAGCTGGAAGAAGGCGACGAAGATGAGGACGTCGTCATCCCGACGGAGCCGGGCAGCAATCAGGGCCCGACGTTGGACGGGAAGATCCTCGCGGTGAAGCGGGTCAGCGTGGAGATGCCCGACCTCATCGTGAAAGGCATGCGCAAAGAGAAGGAGATGTGCCTCAAGTCGGAGCAGGAGGACTACTCCTGTCAGTCCGAGCTGGAATTCCTCACGCCGGAAGACGCGAAGGCGCTCAAGCTCCCGGTGGGGACCACGGCAGCGCTGCACAAGTGCGTTCGTCCCGGCTCCAAGGAAGGTGCCTTCATCCCGGTGGAGACTTCCGCGCAAGCGATGGAAGTCGGCGCTTCGTTCTGCGGCTGCGTCGGTGACGCGAGCGCCAAGTCTGGCCATCGGAAGAAGTGCGCAAGGTCCAAGTGAAGCGGTCCAAGTGAAGCTCACCGACCTCAAGCCATGGCACTACGCCGCAGGTGCAGCGGGGCTGACCGTGTTCGGGGTCGGTGTCTGGTACTTCGTCTACCGCCTCACCGAGCACGAGACGCCTCCCGAGGAAACCACCATGCCTCCTGACCCCGTGGCTGCTGGCACCGTCACCGGCTACATCAAGGGCGTGCCCTCGCAGATCACCGTGAACGACGTGGGCAACGGGCAGGTGATGCGCTCCGATGCCGCCGCTGCTTTCCTCCTGATGCAGAAGGCCGCGAAGGCTGCAGGCATCAACCTCACCGCGACGTCGGGCTTCCGCACCAACGAGTCGCAGCAGCGGCTCTACGCCGGGTACGTGGCCAAGACGCCGGGCTTCAACCTCGCGGCCAAGCCGGGCTGGAGCAACCACCAAGGCGGCATCTCCTGCGACGTCGGTGGTGTCGGCTCCTTCACCTCGGCCGCGTACCAGTGGCTCACGATGAACGCCGGGCTCTACGGCTTCAAGAACGACGTGCGCACGGAATACTGGCACTGGACCTTCACGCCGGGCACCACGATGCTCAGCGGCCTCTCAGGGCTTCGCCGGTGAAGCTCGCGACCGTCAGCCACGTTGGCAGTCGCGTCATGCTGGAGCTGCGCGCGACGAAGGACATGCCGGACCTCGACAGCGGCACGCTCCACTACCTGCACGAGCTGGGGCACGCGGGGGCGTCTCTGCGCTGCCAGCTCACCATGCTCGACGGGCACCTGCTGCTGGTTCTCGATCAGCCCTCACTGGAGCCGTCATGACGAAGACGAAGTCCTTCCGCAGTTGGCCGGTGAAGAAGCTCGCGCAGAAGAAGTGCGCGAAGGGCAGCCTGCGCATCATCACGCCGAAGGGGCGACCTGACGTGCGCATCACCGTGTGCTGCCCGCCGGGGCAGTGGATGGAGAAGAAGAAGAAGTGCCGCGTCGGGCTCAAGCCGCATCTGGAGAACAAGAGCTGCGGACTGAAACAGCCCGGGAAGAAGTGCGGGCGCTCGACGTACTGAGTCTCAGTCCGTCTCGAAGTGCTTCAGAAACTCCGCGATGACCTCGCGGAAAAAACTGCTCATCGGTTGGTGCTTGTCCAAGGCGAGCCGCTTGGCGGTCATCGTCTGCGCGCGCGTGAGGTAGAGCTTGTGCCGGACGAGCAGTTCCTTCCGCTCTTTCAGGGGGAGATCGCCCACCTTCCACTTCGTGGCGTAGTGCGTCTGGCAGAGTCCGCGACCTCTCGCGGGTCGCTTGCAATTCGGCTCTGAGCAGGTGCGTTTCGTCATGCTGCAGACAGTACGGCGCCGCCCACGTTACTCGCAAGAAATTGGACCTTGGTACCGTCCTCTCCGTCACCACCTCACACGGAGAAACGAACCACATGAAGCTCGGAAACCTCGTCGAGACCACCGGCGTCACCAAGAAGAACCTGATGCTCGCGCTGAGGCTCGGCGCTGGCGCTGCCGCCTTCCCCTTCGCCTACGGCTTCATCCAGAGCCAGCTCCTGCTCAAGGCGAGCCCCAACACCTTCGCGCAGAACACCCCGGGCGAGTACGTGGCCCGCGCGCTGTCTGGCGTCATCCTCGGCACCCTCACCGGCAAGCTGGCCAAGATGCCGGACGTCGGCCACGGCATGATGGCCTCGGCCGTCGGCACGATGGTGAAGGACATCATCTCCAGCTTCCTGAGCCCCGCTGCCGCCGCGCAGCAGGCCGTCATCAAGGCCGAAGAGAAGGCCACCGGCGAAGGCCAGCAGTCGGCCACCAACCCGCTGGGCACGGGCCTCGCTGGCCTCGGCTACGGCAACTACGGCGGGCGCGAGTCGCAGCTCCTCGGCGTCGGCACGCCGGACCTCTCGGGGGCCGGGATGTTCTCCGGTGCCACCGTGGCGATCGAGCAGCCGGGCTTCTCGGGGGCCACCGTGGCCATCGAGTCGAACCGGAACTTCGCGGGCGCGCTGCAGTAACGGCGAGCGCAGGTGACCGCTCAGGGAAACCTGAGCGCGCGGTGGGGGAGAGCCCCTTCTGGTCAAACAGAGACACCGTGATGCAGTTGCAGAACGACCGTTTCAGAACGTTTCAGATGTCCCTCGCAAGTACGAAAGAGAATCCCATGAACCAGCAGATCGCAGTTCCCACGGGCAAGGCCGGTGAGCTGTTCATCCCCGCCCTCGGCAAGTCCTTCATGCAGGTCGAGCTTCGCGAGGACGACGTCTACGACACCGTCCAGATCGCGGGCGCGATCGCGGCTGGCACGGAGTACGAGTTCTTCCGCGACATCCAGAACAAGAACGAGCAGCACACGAACGTGCCCCAGTCCCGGCGCATTCAGGCGGGCGACGAGGTCGCGGTGTTCCGCATCGGCCTGCACCCCCGTGGCACCCTCGGCGCGACCCACGCGCTGACGCTGGACATCAAGCAGGTCGTCGAGGCGTCGCAGCTCGACATGCGCTTCAACCGCCGCATCATCACCAGCGGCCCGTCGGTCAAGTACCCCTCGGGCTACGGCCTGAGCGGGTTCAGCAACGAAGTCGCCGCTCCCGGCATCAACGGGATCTCGGTCGGCGTGCCCTCCGTGGCCGCCGCGCCCACCCTGTTCGTGCCGCAGCAGCTCCGCGACAACGACGACATCGTCTGCAAGCTGCGCTTCCCGTCGGCCGCGTGGGCCACCGGGTACGTGGCACCCTCCGTCGCGGCGGCCCCCGGCCTGTCGATGACCGTGTTCCTGCGCGGCGTCATCAAGTCGCCCCTCGGCAAGTAAGCCGCTGAGGGAGGGAGCGCTGGTGCTCTCCCTCCCTCACCGCCTGCGGGTCAAGCGCGCCCGTCGGACATAGTTGCTCTGCAGGGGCCATGCGCGGCTCATGCGGACGGGGCACGAGTTGCCCTGTTGGACGCGGGCGGCACCGCAGTCACTTCGCGAGGGTTCGCCCTCAGCCTCACTGCTGCTTCACCGCTGCACCCCCTCTTTTCGGAGCACCTTCATGAGCGACCAGCCCTGCATTCCCGGCCCGTCCGGCAACGGCAAGCACGCCAACGGCAGCATCGTGGCGTACCTCTCGGAGCTGCTCCAGCTCTCTCCCGCGCAGCTCATCGCGACCAGCGTCCTGCTGCAGAAGCGGCTGGGCGCCGCGACCACCTCGGGTTCCGACGAGTACCGCGTCCCGGCCGACCGCGACTTCGTCTGCTTCCAGATCCAGACCACTTGGAAGCCGACCCTGCTCGCCACCGAGCCCGTGGTGAACGCCGTCATGCGCGCCCAGAGCTTCCGCGATCTGGAGATGACCCGCCTCGCCAACTGCCTCGTCGGCGTGCAGAACAAGGACCGCAACCTGAAGTTCTTCGACGCCCGCGACATGCCCATGAACAGCATGCACGAGACGCCGCTGTACTTCCCGGCGATGGCCCCGCTGCTCGTCCCCGCGACCCACACCATCAAGGCTGACTTCACCCTGCAGGACCTCACGGCCTCGGTCGTGGGCAACGACAGTGACTACGGCATCGCGCTCGTCGGCGTGCTGATCCCCAAGCGCATCTGAGGACGTGACCATGAGCAACTTCTCCGGCTTCGGCATCATCCCGCCGGTGCGCCGGTGGGAGACGGGCCCTCGCTTCGCGAAGGTTCGAACAGCTCACACGGCCATCAACACGGGCGGCAGCAACCCGCTGCGCACTCCGCAGGCCATCGCTCACGCGAAGGCCCAGTCGCTCTTCCGGCCGACCTTCGCCATTCAGCAGCCTGCAGGCTACGGCCTCTCTCCGCGCGCCAACAACGGCAGCGTCGTCGCGGCCATGGGCTCGAACGGGGCCGGGCTCAGCGGGCTGGGCAACATGGGCTTCGGGTGTCCTCCGGGCCGTCCCTGCGGTCAGGCCGCTCCGCTTGCGGGGCTCTCGGGCTACGCCCAGTCGTTCGGCTGCGACTCGTTCGATGCGGCGCTCGACACGCTCGTCGAGGCTCTGCGGCGTGCTGATGCAGCAGGACTCGTGGGACCCGACATCACGCAGGCGCAGAACCGCGCGGATGACGAAACCTCCATGTGGCGGCCGTGGGCGCGCAGCGCGGTGCTCCCCACCAACTGCAAGAACAAGACGGCCGAGCTGGCGCTCCTCATCAACAACGTCAACGTCGCGCTGAGCAAGGCGCAGGCGAGCGGCGCGTCCAGCCAGCCCCCGGTCTCGCTGCCCCCCTCCGTCCTCGCAGCGACCGCCGCAGCCAACCAGAGCGCCACTGACGCCGGGAAGCCCCCCGAAGAGATGAGCCTGACGGCGAAGATCGCCCTCATCGGCGGCATCTCCGTGGCCGGGCTCATCGCCGTCGCGGTCATCACGGGCCAAGTCGCGCCGCTGCTGCGCGTGGCGAAGAAGGTCGTGTCATGAACGACGTCACGTCCAGCAACCTCTCGCTCTCGCTGCTCAACGCGGCGAAGGACGGCGAGACGAAGGCCGCCGAGTTCCTCAAGATGGCCCGGAAGGCCAACCTCGACCACGCCACGTCGCCCAACGACTTCACGGCCGGTCGTCGAGCCGTGCTCGCGCGCAAGGCGTACGACGCGAAGGTGAACGCCGGGGTCGCGCGTACTCGCGCTGCCTTCGCGCTGCTGGCCAAGGACGAAGGCGACAAGGCCCTCGCGGCCCGCGCGGGGATGGCGCGAGCCACCACCGTCCCGGCGCATGGCGTTTTCGTCGAGCAGGTGAAGCGCGCCGAGTTTCGCCGCAGCATCATGCTGCAGGCGTCCGAAGCAGCGGCCACGGCCTTCGACGCAGCGCCGGGGCTCCCGGCCAGCATCGGCGGTCCCTCTGGCTCGGCCTCGGCTGGGCAGATCACCGTCGGCCACAACGACCAGTACCGGCCTCCGAGCTACGTCGAGCGCGCCGGTGGCTTCTTCCCCTCCGACATCCGCGCGGCCGCCAGCTCTCTGCGCGGGCTCCCGGGCATGAACACCAACTCGCCGCACGACGCGCCGCTCGGGTGGATCGCCGGGCTCGAAGCTGCGTGCGACGAAGCGGCCGTCCGCGTCGAGTCGGCCGGGCTCCAGAAGGCCGCCGCCATCACCAGTCAGGAGGCTTCGACGGCCGACCTGCAGGTGCAGGCCGAGGGCATCATCCAGCAGCTCAGCGCTCGGCACACCGCCGAGATGGTGAACGGCGTGCCGTACCTTCACATCGCCGGTGGCCTCATCATCGGTGCGCTCCTGTACAAGTTTCTTCGCTGAAAGGTCGCCATGAACTTCCCCACCGTCCGCATGCCCCAGCAGAACCTCCGCCCCGGCCGTCAGACCGTGGTCTCCGACCCGAGCAAGCTCTCGTACTTCGCGCAGGCGAACGGTGCGCGGCATGGCGTGCAGCACGCCGCCGGGGCGCTCAGCGGCTTCCGCGATGTGACCATGCCCGCCGTGACGGACCCGACCCTGAAGACCGGCACGGACATCGCGACCATCGCGGGCTCCTTCCTGAGCAACCTGCTCGGGCCGAAGACCAACGTGAACGTCGGCGCGGTGCCGCTCACTCCGCCCGCCGACACCACCATCTTGGGGCTGCCCCCGGCGCTCGTGGCCGTGGCCGGAATCGCCGTCGCAGGGTTCGTGGGCTACAAGGTCTACAAGGGGATGAAGAAGTAATTCTTCGTCTCTCCGTCTCACGCAGTCGCACTTTCGCAGCAGGAGCTTCAGCATGTCCGCCAACGTCGTCGTTCAGGGCACCAAGGGTTTCGGTTCATTCGGCGGTGCCACCATCGCCATCGAGCGTGGTGGTGGTCTCGGCGGCTTCGGCGCGGCTGCGCCTGTGAAGGTGGACGACGCCGTCTACTCGAACTGGGACTACAACCAGTCGAACGCGTGGGACGCCGCGACGCCTGTCGTGAAGGCGCAGTTCGCGGAGGCGATGAAGCTCCGCATGCCCATCAACGTCGCGATGCTCGGCGTGGGCATCGGCGCGCTCGCCATGGGCCCCAAGCCCGCGAAGGTCGTTGGCGGCATCGTGGCGACGCTCGGCGCGGTCTGGCTGGCCATCTCCGGCAAGTTCGGCCCGGGTGAAGGACCCTTCAAGTGGGAAGACGACACCGCGTGGAAGTCGGTCGCGGCTGGCTGGTCGAAGTGAGCGCCAACGTCTTCGTCCAGCACAGCAAAGGGCTCGGCGGCTTCGGTGCTGCCGACGGCTTCGTGCCCCCGATGCAGCAGCAGCCATCAGCGTGGACTCCGCTGACCAATGCAGGCGCTGACGTGGCCTCGTTGCTTGTGGGGACCTCCAACAGCTTTCCCTTCGAGTCCGGGCTCATGGGTTTTTCGTACCTGAAGGTCGCAGCGTGGATCGTGGCGATCGGAACGGGTGTGCATTTCTGGAGGAAGAACCGATGAGCGCTCGCGTCACCATTCAGCCCAGTCGTGGTCTCGGCGGTTTCGGGGACGACATTCTGGGCCCGCTGCAGGCTCAGATCGCGCAGGCTCAGTCGTCCATGCCGACGGCCTCACCGCCCTTCCTCAAGCTGGCCGGTGCAGCCGCGCTGGCTCTCGGCGCGCTGCAGCTCTTCCGGGGCAAGCGGACCGTGGGCTACGGCCTGCTGGGTGTCGGAGCTGCGGTCGCAGGCTACGCCTTCACGCGTCCTGCGCAGGCGCTGGTGCCGGACGCTCCGCCGTGGCATCCGTCTTCCGGTGACCTCATCGATCCGTTCGCGACCGGCGGCGTGGTGAACCTCGACGCCAAGGCGGCGGGGCTCAACGTGGCCAAGACCACCACCTCGATGCTGGCGACCTCCTCGATGAAGCTCCCCGGCGGTCCGCGTCCGGTCTTCGACCCCGCTGCGGACCCCGCTGCGGCTCCGCCCTATTTCGCGTAAAACCCGCGTCATGAACCTCACCGAGGCGCAAGCCACCCAGCTCTTCATGTCGCACGGAGCCGTGTTCTCCACCACGAAGAATGGGGTCGAGTGGTGGAAGATGCCGAACGGGGGTTGGATGGGGAAGAGGGCGCTCGGCAACGGGACCTTCGAGGTCCGGCACTTTCCGCCGGGGTCATGCAACTGCTGAGGAGCCGAGGATGACGAAGAACACCGCGTACCAGAACCTGATCCTCGGCACCCTTCGTGGCAAGGTCGAGACCTCTCCGCTCTCGCGCGACGCCATCGACTTCCGCAACCACTCGCTGACCAACCTGCCGCGTCGCCGCAACCTGCCCGGCTCGAACATCCGCGCCGGTGGGCCGGTGAGTGGCCTGCGCGGCATCGGCTCGATCTTCCAGACCACGCTCGGCCCGGGGTCTACCCCCGCGCCGACCAGCACCAGCAGCAACGGCTTGTTCACGCGCGTCGCCACGAAGACCTCGGCCGGTGGCACGTCCCTGCTGCCGGTCGGCAACGCGAGCGGGGTCTACGCCTCGGCTGCGCTCGCAGCGTTCGCGCTCGCCGAAGCGGCCGCTCAGCTCAAGGTGAACATCGGCGCCGTGAAGCAGCTCGCGCAGCAGGCGCAGGAGCAGTTCGACGCGCGCAGCAGGGACGTGCCCTTCTACCTGCCCAGCTCGGCGCTCGACTTGCTCGACTCGGGCGTGAAGAACCTCCAGACGTCCAAGGCCAACGTGGCTGGGTTCCTCTCCGAAGCGCAGAGCCGCCTGCAGACCCTGCAGTCGTACGGCGATGCCAAGGATGCTCCGGCGCTCATCGCGAAGATGGCGGATCAGCTGGGCAAGCTCGACGGCTGGGTGACCTCGGTCGGTGCGCTGGCCGACGCGGTGCGCTCCGGCGCGCCCAAGGCGGAAGTCCTCGCCGTCGCGGACAAGATCGAAAAGCCGGGCCCGTCCATCGTTCTCATCGTCGGGGGCGTCGTCGTCCTCGGTGTCCTCGCTTTCTTCGCTCTCCGGTGACCCCATGAAGAACCTCTACGCGCAGTACAAGATGAGCCCGCCCGACCAGAAGCAGCTCGCTGCCCGCCTGATGGGCGGCAAGGGCGTGACCTCCGGCGTGGCCGTGGCCGTTCCGTTCTCGAACGCGCACGCGGACTTCTACCGCAAGGTCGGCATGCCGATGAACAACGTGCTCGCGCCGAACACGTACTCGCTCGGCGTTCACGGCGGGCTCGCGGGCCTGCGCGGCATCGGTTCGTTCGGCACGGTTCCCGTGAAGGGCGCGATCGGGGCTCCGCTGGTGCCCGGGGTGAACTTCTGGGCCGAGATCGACAGGCAGGACTTCATCTCGGGCCGCCAGCTCCACCAGCTCGGGGTCAAGGCCCTGAAGCTCTCGTGGACCCCGGTGACGCCCGCCGAAGTCACCGCCGTCGAGTCACGCCTGAACCAACTGAAGGAGGCGGGCGTGGACGTCGACTCGCTGCTGCTCGAAGGTCAGCGCCTCACGAAGCTCGTCTACGACACGGGGGAAGGGAAGAGCTGGGAGACTCCGTTCCTCGGTGCGCGTGGCGAGATCGGCGTGACGGATCAGCCGGAGAAGGAGCGCCTCCACTCGATGGCCCAGTTGAAGGGCTGGATGAGCGCCATCATGGCCATAGAGCCCCCCAAGGACGGCGGCTACGTGCTCCCCGGGCAGCCGGGCGGGTTCGTGCAGGGCCCGAAGACGGTGGCTGGTGGACCTGCTCCCGTGGCCAAGCCCGGCCTGCTCGACGGCAACCTGCCGCTCATCGCCGGTGGCGTCGTGGCCGCCGGGCTCCTGCTCGTCATCATCGCGAAGAAGCGGAGCAAGGCGTAGAACCTCGGCCATGCCCTTCAACAACTTCGCCCACAGCTCACTCGGTGCCGTCAGCTCGGATCCGCTCGTCGCGCAGGCGCAGCAGCTCCTCAACCAGCTCGGCTACAGCCTCACCGTGGACGGCATCTGGGGGAGCAAGACGCAGGGGGCGCTGCAGGCCGTCTGGATGTCGCTGGGCAAGCAGGAGAGCATCGGGGCGGTCGATGCCTCGGTCATCGCGGCGCTGACTCAGGCCGTGCTCAACAAGAGCACGCAGGGCCGCTTCTCCCCCTCCCTCGTGCCGCCCCTCGGCACCGCGATGTCGCTCGCGGAGAGCACGGCCACGCCCTTCTGGAAGGCCCCGCTCTTCATCGGGCTCGGAGCCGTGAGCCTCGCGGTGGTCGCGTACATCGCCATCAACTACGAGTCGAAGGCCGAGCCGGTGAAGCGCGTGAAGGCGCTGAGCGGTGCGGACAAGAAGTGCGGCCGCACCCCGGACTTCGACGACGGCGAGCCGATGGATGCCGACGACGTGCCCGAGCGCGAGTCCCTCGCCTCTCTGTAAGACGGCGCCGCGCACGTTTCTCGCGGCTCTGCGGGCCGCAGTACATTCCTCGCATGCAAACCTCCATGACGCCCCGAGGGGCCATGTTCTTCCAGCCCCGTGTCGCGGTCGAAACGCGCGGCCTGCGGACGTACTCCTCGCAGAGCCGCAGCCGCGCCGGGAAGGCGCTCGCCGGGCTCGGTGATGCTGACGTGGGCGTCATCATCGGGCAGGTCGGTGGCGCGGCGGCCAGCATCATCGGCTCCATCTTCGGCGCGCAGTCGTCCGCCTCGGCGGCTTCGGCAGCGCAGGCCAACGCGCAGGCCACTGCGGCGTTCGCCGCCGCTCAGGCTGAGCAGGCTTCGCAGGCCACCACGAAGACCGTCGCCATGGTGCTCGGTGGCGTCGCCATCGTCGGTCTTGGCGTCTACGCCTTCACCCGGTAAGCCGTCCCCATGACCGCCCCCAACCAAATGTTCGCAGGTGTGCAGTTCGTCCCCGGCATCGGCTACGTGCAGGGCGCGGGCATGGGACTGACTCCGTCGCGCGGGCTCGGGGACGAGTCGGCCGTGATGATGATCAGCGGGCTCGGTGCAGCAGCTCCTGCGAACCCGTGGCCGACGCAGGCGCAGTGGCAGGCGGAGCGCACGCGCTACGTCGGCTGGATGCAGGCCGCCAACACGCCGGGCCTCACCGTGAAAGCGTGGGCCGGTCCCGTGCCGCCCGAGCAGTGGCCGGGCGCTGGTTCGGCCACGTCGAAGCCGGGCGTGTTCGCCGGGCTGCAGCAGCCCATCACCCTCTTCAACGTCGAGCTGCCGCTCTGGGCTTGGCTCGCGATTGCTGCCCTGCTGGGTGGAGCAGGCGGCGCAGGTCTCATGCACCTCAAGATGAAGCGCTGAGACTTTCACCCCCACCCAAACGAAGGAGCATCACCATGGCAGGCAAGTGCGGCGGTCGAGGCAAGTACAAGAAGGGCCATAAGATGGCGGGCAAGTGCAAGTGCAAGCACGGCGCGACCAAGGCGCAGAACAAGTGCAAGAAGGGCCGCAAGCACAGCTAACAAGCTGAGCTGGCGTTCACCGGTACCTCAGCGGGGCTTTCTCGCCTGCTCACGAAAGGAAGCACACATGTCGAAAGCAGCATCGAAGAAAGCAGCATTGAAGAAGGCCGCCGCGAAGGGTCGTCGGGTGTTGAAGTGCCTGAAGGCGAAGTACGGGCACAAGAACCGCCACGGTGATCGCGTCGGTCCGAAGAAGCCCAACCTCAAGCAGAAGGCCGCGTGCGGCTCGAAGACGGCGAAGGCCGCCCTCAAGAAGCGCGGCAAGCGCTGAAGCGCTGAGCGTCGAACGAGTTCCGACCCGCCTGCTCACTCAGAGGCGGGTCTTTTCGTGTGCGGCCCATCGGCCGTCCTTGCACGTCGCGCTCGGCGGGCGTCATGGCTTCACCTTCGGAGCGAGGGCAGCACGGGCATCCGGGCTTCACAGCGTGACCTTGCCAGTCGTGCGAGGCGTCCGGTACTGCACGTCCCACTCGGCCGACGGCTCGGCACCGCTCTCTGGGTCGGTCACGGTGAGCACGCAGTTGCTCAGGCTGTGGGCACGCATAACGGCCAGCAGAGCACGGGCTGCGTTGGCAAGGTCTGTGTCTTTGTCGACGCGAGGGACAATCGGGGTCGGAGCGGCCATGGAAGATTCCTTCGGAGCAACAGGTTGAACAGCGGGGACAGCGGGGACAGGGGGCGCAACGACGGGAGGGGTGGGAACGGCGCGTTGTACCGCCGCGCCCAGCATCAACAAGCGCTCAGCTTTGATCTGGTTCCGCACCTCTTTGAGGACGTCCGGGATGGGCTTGATGCGCTCGTTGGTGGCGGCTTTCAAGGCGTCATGAAGCGAGGAAGTGGGGTTCTTCGTGAAGTAGGTCAACGCCCATTCACGGGTTTCCTTCGAGTCGAAGCTCACGAGTGGTTTCTCCGGGGGAGGTAGAAGTACAGGGTTGAAGGGAAAAGGCGTGCCGTCTGGATGCCGGAAAATCCCGTTGCTTTTGTTCGTGGAGACGTACGCTTCAGGCAGCACCGTCGTGACGGTGCAGCCGTCTCGGATGAGCGCCACGAGCTTGGTCTTCGGCAGGTTGACCAGCTCGACGACGCCGTTGGAGTTGCTGTCGAAGACCTCTTCGTTGCTCTTGCCCGCGAGGCCCTGATGCACCAAGGACGTGAGGCACGCACGCGCCCACTTCCAAGGGGAGGACAAGAGGCCGGGGTCGGCGTGCAGCAGCAGGATTTCCTTCGCCTCTGGGTCAGCCTCCAAGAGGACCCGAATGCGCTTGGCCTCCGACTCCCCACCACGTTCGAGGAACCGTTCGACCGCATGGTCCGTGACGTTGAACTGCTTGAGGCTCAGTAGCTCGAAGTTCGTGGTCATCTGCGGTCCTCGGGCAAGCTGGGCAATCCCGCGCTTCATGTGCAGGCCCCTTCGAGGTCCGCTGCAGTGTCGAGCGCCTCCATGCCCAGCCGGAGAAACGTGAGGTAGCTCTCCTTCTGGAAGCCGTGTCCGGCCTCGACCAAGTCTTCCAGCAGCGCGGCGGCGTGCCGCAGGTCCTTCTTCCGGGCGGAGGTCTTCTCCGTCAGGTCGAGCAGCTTCTGCTGCAGCCGGTTGAGCGCGTTGACGTACTGCGAAGTCGTCGCCTCTTCGAGGGCTGTCGAGAGCGCCCGGGTGAGCGTGGCGACTTCGCTCTTCGTGAGGTCGAGCTTCACGACTCCACCAACCGCTTCAGCGACGCCATCAGCAGCGCCCGGCCGCACGCGGACAGAGAGACGGGGACGCCCAGCTCGGCGCTCATCTTGGCCGCCTGCGCTTCCAACTGCGCGCGCTCTTCAGCGGTGAGGCTGACGAGCAGCCGCTCGCTGAGCGTGGACTTCGTGGTGGGCTTCGTGGCGATGCGCAGTCGCAGATTTTTCTTCATGGTGGTGGTGCTCCTGTGTGGTGATGGACTTCAGCGAGACGGCGAGTCGGCTGGAGGGCAACTCCGGCTCGTCGGCTCTGGGAAGTCTCAGCACTCGTCCACGGTGACGGAGCCTTCGAGGGTGAACGTGACCGACTGGCCATTCACGTCAGCGGTGACGGTGGGATCTCCGTCGGAGTCGACTTCAGGCTCGTCGTAGGAAGCGAATTTGTTGCAGTCTGGGCAGCGCATGTGGTGTTCCTTCGTAGGCGGTGAGGCGGTGGTGATGGGTGTGAGCGGAGAGAAACCTTCTGTCACATCCTGCGTGACAGTGCAACTAGAGCTTGCTGCTGCGCAGCTTCGCCATGAGGACCGCTTTGTCGAGCTTGATGAGCGGGTCGCTGGAGGTAGGCGCATCGAAGCTCCAACTCCCTCGCGCCGCTGAAGGCTTCAGATGCCCAGCACGCTGTAGAACTCACCGAGGGTGCCGTACGAGCCCCCGACGGAGTTGAGCTGCGCCTTCAACGTCTTGCGGAGCTGACGCGCGATGGCCGCGTCGTCGCGCAGGAACCGGATGATTTTCGCCGCCTGCTTCAGGTCCCGCGCGTATCCCTCGAAGCCGTTCGCTTCCGAGTCCGGGATGATCGTCGTGTCGAGGTAGGTGAGGAAGTCTTCGACGGACTGCTCCAGCGACTTCGGCTTCGTCTTGACGACGCTCGGGTCGCTGGGCGAGCCGTGCTGCTCCAAGGGGACGACGGTGGTGCGGCTCGGCTTGGTGGACTTGCGCATGGCGTGCTCCAGTGCTGCGGGTGGGTACTGCAGTCGCTCCCGCCCGGTCTGTGAGGGGCCGGGAGCGCGTGAGTCACTCGCCGTCGACGTCGCGCTCTGCGGCCGCGAAGCGAGCCGCTACGCTAGGCGCCGCGGGTCGCGCGAGGCTGCGCGAGTCGAGATACTCGGCGATCCGTCAACGCGGCAAAACTCAGCTAGGGTGGCCTCGAAGCCATGCTCGTTGAAAAATTCCTGCGCCCTCAACTGACACGCCCATGAGATACTGGAGTAATCGGGATTCTCAGCGCGCTGGTATGCGCGCGCCAAGTCTCGCGCCAACTTCTCGTACAGGTTGCAGTAGGTGCCAGCTCGCTGCAACTTAGCGAAATCGACCTTGGAGGCCCTGCGCTTCGCAACCGCCTTCTCAGCGCGCCCCATCGGCCTGATGGCGGTCTTGTGGGTGTTCTGGGTCGTCATGTTGTTGCTCTCCTATTGGGGTTGGGTACGGCAGAGCGCGGCACCCCTCGAAGGGTGCTGAGGGCCTTATCCCTCGCGCTGGTGAGTCAGCGGTCGTAAACCAGCAATCCGGGGTGCGCAGCAGTCGCAGCGCCACCCTCCGCATAGACGATAAATTCGATGGCCGTCGTCCCGGAAATCGGGGACGTGACCTTGCCTCCACGACAATCGGAGCAGGGCTTTTTGCCGCGCCTGCCCACGATAACCCCGTCACCACGGCAGGTGGCGCAGAGCACTTCGACGCGCACGGTTGCGTGCGTCCGCGAGGGCGACCCTGCCAGCGCATCCGGGCGCAGCAGGAAGCGCGCATGGTTGATGCCCTCGACGATGCATTCGTTGACGGAGAAGCGTTGAGCGATGGACCCACCGCCTGTGTTTGGCGTGACATTGACGACAAAGGCGCATCGCTTGAGCAGCATCATGGTGCTCTCCTATTGGGGTTGGTACGGCAGAGCGCGGCACCCCTCGAAGGGTGCTGAGGGCCTTATCCCTCGCGCTGGTGAGTCAGAAATAATGCGTCA
>JBBRUE010000002.1:0-34708 GCA_038248085.1 Myxococcales bacterium
GTGAACCGCTGGTCCCCGATGCGGGTCCGGCCCTCTCGCTCGACGACGGCGACGCGTTGCTCAAGAGGTTGGCAGCGGGCTGGTCGACGGACCCGCTGTTCGCGAAGTGGCTCGACGCGATCGTCCTCCGCCAGCTCGTCGCTGCGACGCAGTTGGTCGCCGAGGGGAGCAGCCCGCGGCCCGCGGTGCCGTTCATCTCCATCGCCGGGGCCTTCGCCGTGCGCGAGGAGCCGCTGCCCACCGCACCACCGAAGCCGACGTCGAAGCCGACGTCGAAGGCGAAGTCGAAGAAGAAGGCGCCGCCGCCTCCGCCACGCGAGGAGCGCCTGTTCATCGCGGTGGAGTCGTACGCCCGCTACGACGCGATCGCGCTCACCTTCGCCTCGATCGACGCGGGGTCCGCGGGCGATGTCTGGGCGAGGCTCGAGCCGTTCTGTGAAGTGGCGTCCGCGGAGATCAGCCGGCCGGGCACGCGCTTTCACGACACGCTGCGCGCGGCGATGAAGCGCCTGCTCTCGGTCGACGTCCCCGAGGGGGAGATCGAGGTCGCACCGAAGGGCGCGATCTACGTCTTCAAGGACCCATCGCTCGAGTCTCTGAGCGCAGCAGAGAAGCAGCTCGTGCGCATGGGCCCGGGAAACGCCAGGCGCATCCAGGCGCAGCTCCGCGTGTTCGCTGCGCACGCGAAGCTCGACGTCGGCCCGTGAGCGGTCAGCCCGACGCTTGGCCCGATGCCACCGGCAGATCTCAGGACAGCTCATGGGAGGCGAAAGTGACTCTCAGCGTCACGGCCGCCGCTCCATGACTTGCGCGAGATCAACGCCCATAAAGGCGGGGTGAAGGTCTACGCCGCCCGCTTCCTCTGCTACCTGGGCCTCGGGCTCGTCTGCTCGAACATCCCCTTTCCGGTGCTCGGGTTCTTCATGGGCTGGCCGAGCGTGCTGCTCGCGGCGCTGTGGCTCACCTTCGTTCGGGTGGACCAGCGCAGCCCCAGCCGCCTCGCGGTCGTGGCGTTCGGGCTCCTGTCGATCTGCGTCCCGACGGGCCTGACCATCCGCGAGTACCTCACCTCGGCCGACGGGCCGGTCGAGATGTACGTCTTCGGTGCGGTCCTTCCGCTGGTGCTGCTGGGCGTCTTCGCGGCGCTCACCGCCGTCAGCAAGTTCACCGGCCGCCGCCTTGGTTCGCTCGAGAACACACTCCTGTTCGGCTGGGCGCTGATGCTGTTGGTGGTGGTGGTCAACGCCCTCGCGCCCGGGTCGCGCATCGGCCTGTGGCCGCTCGGCATGGGCTTGCTCACGCTCCCCGCGAACGTCGCCGGGGCGCTGGTTTTCGCCTGGGCCGCACCCGCGCTCGATCGCCTGCTGCGCTCCCCAGCCGCGGCCTCGCAGGCCGTCGTTTCATCGTGAGGCGCAGGGGTTCAAAAACGCGGACCTGGCCCGCCACTCACCGTCCGAACTGAAGCATTTCGCTTTCGTCGGAGGTCGCACCATGTCACCCATTCGTCTCTCGCTGCTCGTCGCGCTCGCCCTGACCGGCTGCGTGGCCCCCAACACCTATCTGCGCGTCGCCACGGCCAGCCCGGCGGACTTCGAGCGCGTGAAGGACAAGGACGCCGTGTGGTTCGAGTTCCAGCCCGGTGACGTGGTGCCCTTCAACCTCCTCTACTTCGGGGCGATCGAAGGCGGCGCGACGAACATCGGCGTGCACGCGAAGAAGCCGTTCTACCTGGTGGCCCGGAAGAACGCGCCGATGAGCATCAGCTACGACGGCAAGAACCTCTCGTACCACCAGCTCCGGTCCATCATCGCGGTCGTGCCGCGGAAGGACGGCACCGGCGGGGAGGTGGGGTGGATGACCTACCTCGGCGAGGCGAACGATCCGCAGCAGGAGCTCGAGAAGCTCTTCGGCAACGAGCCGAGCGCCGTCAGCGAGCGGTGAGGTCGACGCTGCTGCGCCGTGACGGAGCACCCGGAATCCGCTAGCAGCGGCGGATGCTCGAGCTGTTCCTCAAGCCGTCCACGTGGTCCGCGCTCCTCAGCCTCACGGCGATGGAGGTCGTGCTCGGCATCGACAACCTCGTCTTCATCAGCGTGCTGACGGCGAAGCTCCCGGCCAGCCAGCGCAGGCTCATCACCCGCATCGGGGTGGGCGCCGCGCTGGTGCTGCGCATCGGCATGCTCTTCGGCATCAGCTGGATCATGCACCTGAGCACCGTGCTCGTTCAGCTCGGGGACCACGGCTTTACCTTCAAGCACCTCATCCTGCTCGCCGGCGGCCTCTTCCTGATGTGGAAGTCGACCACCGAGATCTACGAGAAGGTCGAGAACAAGGAAGACCACCACGAGGCGGTCGCCGCCGAGGGCGCGGTGAAGAAGTCGGCCTCGGGCGCGACGGGCGCCATCCTGCAGATCATCGCCATCGACCTCGTGTTCAGCGTCGACTCGGTGGTGACCGCGGTGGGCATGGTGGAAGACGTGCCGGTGATGGTGGTGGCGATGGTGGTGGCGGTGCTGTCGATGATGGCCTTCGCCGGCAGCATCGGGGCCTTCGTCGAGAAGCACCCCTCGATGAAGATCCTCGCGCTCTCGTTCCTGCTGCTGATCGGCGCGCTGCTGGTGGCCGAGAGCCTCGGGCAGCACATCTCGAAGGGGTACATCTACTTCGCGATGGCCTTCTCGGTGCTGGTCGAGCTGCTCAACCTCCGCTTCCGCACCAAGGCCGTGAAGAAGCTCGCATGACCCGCGCGCTCGTCACGTTGCGCGGGGTGACCAAGGCCTTCGGCGACGTGCGCGTGCTCCAGGGCCTCGACCTCGAGGTGTACGAGGGCGAGACCTTCGTGCTCCTCGGCGGCAGCGGGAGCGGGAAGACGGTGCTGATGAAGCACCTCGAGGGGCTGCTCCAGCCCGACGCAGGCACGGTGGTGGTCGATGGGCAAGACCTGCGCGACCCGAAGGCGCTCGAGAAGGTCCGTCATGAAATCGGCGTGCAGTTTCAGTCGGGCGCCCTGTTCGACTCGCTCACCGTGGCGCAGAACATCGCGTTCCCGCTGCGCGAGCTGCTGCACCTCGCGGCGACGGAGATCGACGCGCGCGTCGCCGCGCTGCTGGAACTGGTGGGCCTGCGCGAGGTCGCCGGGAGGCTGCCAGCCGAGCTCTCGGGGGGCATGCGCAAGCGCCTCGCGTTCGCCCGCGCGATGGCCCTGCGCCCGAAGCTGCTGCTGGCCGACGAGCCGACCGCCGGCCTCGACCCGATCACCACCGAGACGGTCGACGACGCGCTGGTGGCCGCGCACCGGCAGCTCGGAGTGACGGCCTTCGTCATCACCCACGATCTGCCGACCGCCTTCCGCATCGCCGACCGGGTGGGGCTCCTGCACGAGGGGCGCGTCATCGAGGTCGCGCCACCGGAGGTCTTCCGCGCGTCGCAGCACCCCGCGGTGCGGGCGTTCTTGAAGGACTGGCTCGCGCGTGAAGCGAGCGCCCGCGAGTTGCCCGTCGCGAAGTAGGAACGCCAGCTACGCCAGCGAGGCCAGCACCTTCTTGAGCAGCGCCGACTCTTCGGGCTTCACCTTGCCGTCGGCCAGCACCAGCGCCCGGGCGGCCATGATCGCGTCGTCGGCGCGCGTCTTGAGCAGGGCCCAGTCGGGCTCGCCCGGCTTCTGCCCCGCCTTCACCCCGGCCATCAGGTGCTGCAGGTCGGCCTCGGGCACCGTCCAGCTCCGGCCCAGGCCCATCACCATCTGCGCCTCGTGCTGATCGACTTCGCCGTCGACCCACGCGACCGTCAGCAGCAGCTTGAGCACTTCCAGGTTGAAGGTGTCTTCGGTCGAGAGGGCCATGGGGCATCGACGCTACCAAGCTCGCAAACCCCTGCGTCCGATCAATTCGGGCGGTCCGTGTCATCCGGCGCAACACTTTCGTTCAGGGTGCAGGGACCTGCGGCGCGGGCTGCGACTCCTTGAAGATGGCGAGGGCCTCGATGGCGAGGCGCACCAGCAGGGGACCCAGCAGCACGCCCCAGGTGCCGACCGCTTCGAGGCCGCCGAAGATCGACAGGTAGAGCACGAACAGCGGGAGCTTCAGGCTCCCCATCCTCGCGAAGAGCGGCCGCAGCAGGTTGTCCACCGTGCTGATCACCGCGACGCCGAGCACCGCGAGGATGATGGCCTTGACCACGTGATCATTGAGGCCCAGACCCAGCGCGATCGGCCCCCACACCAGGCCCGAACCGACCAGGGGGATCACCGACGCCACGCCGGTGAGCGGCCCGAGCACCAGGGCGCGGGGGACGCCGAGCGCCAGGTAGATGATCGTCGCCACCACGCCTTGCGTGAGGGTGGTGAGCCCCACACCCGCGAGCAGCCCGCGGCCCGTCTCGTGGAAGGCGCCGCTCAGCCGCAGGAGATGGTCCGGCTTCAGCGGGCTGTACTGCTTCACCCAGCCCCACGCCGCGGCGCCGTCGACGAGGAAGACGTAGGTGCCTACGAAATAGAGGAAGACGGCCACCACGCCGCGCGCCGAGGCGCCGGCGATGCCAGAGATGACACCCCAGCCCGACGAACTCATCTTCTGGGCCAGCGCCAGCACGTCGCCGAGGCTCTTCGGGAGCTGCAACCCGCCCGTCGCATCGGGAGAGACGATGGTGTCGAGCGCGCTGCGGGCCGACGGCGAGCGGGCGAGCGCGGCGGAGATCTCCGTGCCCAGCTCCATCGCGCCCGAGCCGACCGCGATGGCCACGAAGACGATCGGCGCCCCGAGCCCGATCATCAGCACCACCGTGGTGAGCGACGCGGCGCGGCGACGGCCTCGCAGCCCCCGCTCGAGTCGCGCCATCACCGGCCGCGCCAGGCCCGCGGTCCACACGGCGAGCAACAGCGGGGGCCACATCGGCCAGAGGACGAACAGCGAGGCCAACACCAGCAGCACCGTCGCCCACCGCATCGCCGTCCCCTGGCCTGGAACCTGAGTCATGGGGTTCCCTAACAGCGCGAGCGGAACCGGGCGCGGGTGCTCTTCGGCCGTTGGCGGTTTGGGTCCAGCGCCCATGGACCGCGGACGATGCATCGGGCGTACCTCCGCCCTGGGAACGCACGAAATGCGCGGCGTCGCACTCGGGCGCTGAGCGCGGCCGCGCACGCGTGATGCACTGAGCGGACGCATGAGCCTTGGACCCGCGCAGTGGATGGAGATCGGTTTCGACCTCACGTACCTGGTCATCATCTACGTGCTGGTGGCGTGGATGTCGGCTCGCCTCTCGACGTCGGGTGAATTGCAGCCGGTGCGCCGCCACCTCCGCAACGGCTTCCTGCTGCTCGCCCTCGGAGACACCGGGCACGTCGGCTTTCGGGTCATCGCGCTGCTCCGGGGCGGGCTCGAAGCGAAGGTCGACGTGGCGGGCGGGTCGTTTGGCCTGGTCGGGGCCGGGGCCCTCGCCACGGCGATCACCATCACCTTCCTCTACATGCTGTTGCTCGACACCTGGCGGCTCCGCTTCGGGGCTCGGCGCACGCCGCTGTATTGGGGCCTGATGTCGATGGGCGTGCTGCGCCTGGCGTTGTTCATTCCCGCGCAGAACCACTGGGGTGACGTGATGCCCCCGCTCGGCTGGTCGCTGCTGCGCAATGCACCGCTCGTGGTGCTCGGCCTCGGCGTGGCGGTGTTGATGATCCGCGATGGGCGCCGCAGCGGCGACAAGACCTTCGTCCAGTTCGGTGCGTTGATCGTGCTGTCGTACGCCTTCTACGCGCCGGTCATTCTCTTCGTGCAGGCGGTGCCGGCGATCGGCGTGCTGATGGTGCCCAAGACGGTGGTGTACCTGGTGATGGCGTGGCTGGCGTACTTGCGGCTGTTCAAGCACCCGCGCGTCGAGCGACCTCCGCTGGACGGGAAGTTGGCGATGTGACGCAATCTCAGTCGAGAGCTCGTGACCGTCAGGGAGCAGCCCTGCTGGCGCGCCCGAGAAGCCCCGGTGTCAGCCTGAATATTCGGTGATGGTAACGCTTCCGCCGAGGCATCACGCTGCTCGTTTTGGAGGCTGACATGGGACGCTTCGGACTGTTGATGGCGATCGTTGCAATGGGCTGCACCACGCCGAAGGCCGCGCAGGGAGGCGACGACAAGCCCGCGATCGCGCCGGTGGTAGAGCCGGTGAAGACCGAGGCGGTCGTGGTCGAGCCGGTGAAGACCGAGCCGGTGAAGACCGAGCCCGTGAAGACCGAGCCCGTGAAGACCGAGCCCGTGAAGACCGAGCCGGTGAAGACCGAGCCGGTGAAGACCGAGCCGGTGAAGACCGAGCCGGTGAAGACCGAGCCGGTGAAGACCGAGCCGGTGAAGACCGAGCCGGTGAAGCCTCCCGCGAAGGTCGAAGCCGCGAAGACGCCAGGCGGTCGCTACACCCTCGTGGCCATCGCGGCTCCGGACAAGAAACTCGAGCGCGCGTGGAAGTCGAAGTGCGGCTCGTGCCACGGCTCCGACGGGAAGGCCGCCACCGAGAAGGGCCGGAAGATGAAGATGAACGACTTCACAGTGGCCGCCTGGCAGACCGCGCGCACCAACGCCGAGCTGAAGAAGGTGATCACCGACGGCTTGAAGTTGCAGAAAGACGGCGTGAGCCAGGAGATGGACGGCTACGCGGACCTCGGCGCCGAGCAGGTCGACGCCCTGGTGCAGTACGTGCGCTGGTTTGGCGCGCCGCACTGACCCGTCCTCACGCACACCTGCCCGAGGCCGCCGGACCTGCGGTATGACGTCGCATGGTCTCCCGGCTCACGCGCTCCGAGTTCACGCAGTCGCTGCAGGACAAGAAGATCGACGTCGCCGGTGCGGGGGCCGACCCGAAGCTGGCCGGGCTCGACGTCGCGAAGGCCGACCTCAATCACGACGGCAAGGTGTCCGGCGCCGCCGAGGCGGCTGCGCTCTTCCGCGAGGTCGACCGCTACGATCGCAACGGCGACTCGAACTCCATCGCGCTCACTTCTGAGGCCGGCGCTCCGACGAAGGCCGCCGCGCTCGCCACTGCGCTCCAGGCCCGCGCCGTGTTCGAGGTCAGCGAGCCCAACCCGCCGCCCCAGGACGCGGCGCTGAAGACCGCCTTCGCCGGGCCCGGCTCGCTTCCGCTGGCGCGCGGGACGACGGGAGATCGCGCGGTCGCCGTGCAGTACGGGCTGGCGCGCCTCGGCTACGCGGTCGGCAGTGTCGACGGGCAATTCGGTCCCGGCACCGAGCGCGCGGTGAAGGCCTTCCAGGCGGCGGCGCAGCTCCCGGCCACCGGCGTGGTCGACGCGGCGACGCTCACTGCGCTCGACACGAAGCTCTCGGCCACGGAGCTCCGCACGCCGGCCGAGGTCAGCGGCGATCCGCTGGCGTACCTCGCCCAGGCCGCGCTGAACCTGCCGAAGCTCCCCGCGCTGGTCGATCGCAGCAAGCCGGCCAACTGGAACCACCCCGAGCTCCAGAAGTCCTACGGCGCCTTCGTCGCCACCTACTGGGAGCAGCTCAAGACCAACCACCTCGAGTGCGACTGCAAGACGCTCTCGCTGTTCTTGATGGACCAGTTCCGTACCAAGGTGAAGGCCGACCTCGGGGTGCAGCTGCCCCGCCCTGCGGGCCTGCCGGCCTCGACGTGGATCGCCTCGACGGCCGCGAACCCGAAGGGCTTCTTCAGCCGCTTCGAGACGCTCGCTGGCGTGCGCCCCGGCTACGACCGCGCGCAGGTGATCCAGCGGCTCGACCCGAAGGCCTCGATGATCGCCGGGGTGAACGTGCGCTACGCGGGCGTCGACGCCAACATGGCCTCGCGCGCGGTGAAGGTGACGATTCCGTGGAGCGCCTCGCGCGACAACGCGGGCGACAGCGCGCAGCCGGAGCTCCCCGTCGGCCAGCTCAACCCGGGTGACGTGCTGTTCATCGACCACACCGGCGACGGCAAGGTCGACCACATGGCCAACGTGCTGAAGGTGGAGCGCGACGCTGCGGGCCAGGTGACCTCGCTGGTGCTCGCGACCGGCAGCTACGACGACATGAAGGACGCCGATGGCTCGACGGCACCCAACTCGCTGGGCGAGGTGAACAACTACGCCGAAGAGGTGACGGTCACCCTCGACGCCAACGGCAAGGTCGCCAGCTCGAAGGTGACGTGGAGCTCCGAGCCGTCGTGGATGAGCGACCCCCGCTATTCCGCGCGCACGCTGCTGATGGAGATGCGGCCCGGTGGCGTCATCTCGGTCGGCCGCTGGGCGCAGCCGGGCTGAGGTGCTCCGTTGGGGCGCTTCGCGATGGCCCGACGAGTCGCGGTCAGCGGGGCTCGACGACCGAGTCCTCCGGCTCACCTCGCCCTCCGTTCTCGGGTCGGCGTTGCTCCCGTTTCACCGCGCGCGCGAGGGCGGCGAGGGGGCCTGGCTTCCGCTCGAAGTCGACGGTGTGTTCGATCTCCGTCCGGTCGCCGTAGAACTGATCGAGGATCGAGGTGCGCTCCGCCATCTTGCGTGCCACCAGCCGCCTGAAGTCCGAGGTGTCTTCGATGATGTGGGGCGTGAGGAACACCAGCAGGTTCACCTTGGTCTTCGTCTTGGTGGTGTGGCGGAAGAGCTGCCCGAGCAGGGGAATGTCGCCCAGCACGGGGATCTTCGAGACGCTCTCGATCTCCCGGTCCTGCATGATCCCTCCGAGCACGATCGTCTCTTCGTTCTTCGCCACCACCGTCGTCTTCTGACTGCGCGTCGAGGTGATCGGCCCCGCGGAGCTGCTGGTGCCCGCGAGCTCTTCCGCCGTCTGGTTGATCTCGAGGCGGATGTCGTCGCCGTCACCGATGTGCGGCTTGACCGTCAGCTTGAGCTCTACCTTCTCGCGCGAGATCGAGCCGGTGAGCTGCGAGAGGTTCGCCGCGCTGGTGTTGCCGCTCGCGAGCTGCGCGGCGAGCTGCGACTGGTTGACCCCGAGCTGGAAGGGCACCTTCTGCCCGACGGCGATCTCCGCCTCCTTGTTGTCCGCGGTGAGGATGTGGGGCGTCGAGAGCACGTTGACGTCGGTCGTGCCCTGCGAGGCCTGGATCGCGAAGCCGAACTCCGGGAGCTTGATGCCCAGCAGGCTCGAGACTGCCGTGAGAATCGGCCCCTGCAACCCTGCCAGCAGCCCGGTCGAGGTGGCCAGCGACGACAGCGAGAGCGAGGACGGCGCGCCCTCGGGCTGCGAGCCGAACACCACGGGCATCGACGCCGAACCTGCGGCGCCGTGCATCGAGATGCCGAACTTCGAGTCGCGCTGGAGGTTCACTTCCATGATCACCGTCTCGATGAACACCTGGCGCACCGGGCGATCGAGCTGGTCGATGACCTCGGCCAGCGCCTTGTAGTCACCAGCGCTGCTGACGATCAGCAGCGCGTTGAGGGCTTCGTTGACGCTGATGCGCACGTCCCCGGCGGTGGCTCCAGTCGCTGCGCCCGGCGGGCCTGGGGTCTTCCGTCCGCCGCCGTTGGTCATCGCCTCGAGCGTCGCGGCCAGCTCCTTCGCGTCGGCGTTCTTCAGCCGGTGCACGCGCGCCCGGCTGTCCCCCGGTACCTCGAGGTCGAGCTGCTCGATGAGGCGCTGCGCACGCTCGACGAGCGCCCCCGGCCCGCTGAGCAGGATGCGGTTGGTGCGCTCGTCGGCGATGGCGGTGAGGGTCTCGCCGGGTTTGGTGACGCCCTTGGGGCTCATCACGCGCGTCACCTTGTCGAGCAGCTCGTCGGCCGCCGCGTGCC
The DNA here is from genome assembly GCA_038248085.1 of Myxococcales bacterium. Lineage (GTDB taxonomy): Bacteria > Myxococcota > Myxococcia > Myxococcales > Myxococcaceae > Archangium_A. The sequence continues at coordinate 9,740 of JBBRUE010000002.1, forward strand.
TGACTGGCACCAGCTTCGTCACCTCGGTGGGAGGCCGCGCCACGTCGAGCGCCTCGAGCAACGTGGCGATGCGCTGCTGGTTCGAGACGAGGTCGGTGATGATCAACAGGTCGGGCGCCACCGGCAGCAGCTCGCCACCCTGGCTGACGAAGGCCCCCACGGCCTGACGCAGCGACTCGGCCTCGACGTTCTTCAGGCGGAAGATGCGCGTCACCACTTCGTTGGGCGAGGGGAAGGTGTCGCCTTCCCGCAACATCGGCACCGGGAACTGGCGCGCGCTCTTCTTGTCGATGATGCGCATGAAGCGCCCCTGCGGCACCGCGGCCAGGCCGTTCGCGTCGAGGGCCGCGAGGAACGCCGCGTAGAACTGGTCGGCGTCGAGCATCAGCTTCCCGTTCTCCGGGCCGATGATGGAGATCTTCCCCTTCACGTTCTCGCCCAGGAGGAACGACCTGCACGTCGCGTCGGAGACGGTCTGGATGAGCTTGTCGAGCTCGACGCGCTCGAAATACACGGTGAACCGCGCGGTCTTGCGGAGCTCTGCGCAGCCTTCACGCGGCTCGGCGAGCGAGGGCAGGGACGCGAGCACGGCAACGGCGAGCCACAGGGAACGCATGCGGCGGCGGCATTGCCAGAGCGGTGCCATGACGTGATTGCGGGCACGTCGCGCGGGCGCGGTTCGGTGCGGCAGACAAAGTGTCGCGGCGTGACCCGAAGTGAAGGTCGAAACTGTCGGGGCCCTGACTTTCCCGCTCAGGAATAGGCACCCGGCGTTCTTCGTTCCTCAGCCGACGCGCCTGGTCACGTTCTCGCTCGTCACCGGGGCGATCTCCCCACGCTCGGTGAAGATCGCCGCGATGAGGCTGGCCGGCGTCACGTCGAATGAGGGGTTCGCCACCTTGGTGTCCGCCGGGCACAGGCGCTCTCCGTTGATGACGGTGATCTCCTCGGCGGCGCGCTCCTCGATGGGGATGAGCGAGCCATCGGAGAGCGTGAGGTCGAACGTCGAGCGCGGGGCCGCGACGTAGAATGGCAGCCGGTGGTGTGCGGCGTTCACCGCCACCGAGTAGGTGCCGATCTTGTTCGCGGTGTCGCCGTTGCGCGCGATGCGGTCGGCGCCGGTGACGCAGGCCTGAATGCGCCCACGCGCCATGAAGTGCGCCGCCATGTTGTCGCAGATCAACGTGTACGGAACGCCGAGGCGCGAGAGCTCGAAGGCGGTGAGCCGCGCGCCCTGCAGCCGGGGCCGGGTCTCGTCGACGAACACGTGGATCTTCTTCCCGTCCTGCCAGGCGCGGCCGATGACGCCCAGCGCGGTGCCCACGCCGCCGGTGGCGAGCGCGCCCGCGTTGCAGTGGGTGAGCACGCCCATGCCCGACTCGAGCCGCGCCGCGCCGAACTGGGCCATGCGCCGGTTGCCCTCGACGTCGGCCTCGTGCAGCGCCCGCGCGTGGGTGAGCAGCGCGTCGGAGCGGCCTCCCGCCTCGACCACCTTCCAGCTCTCGGCGAGCGCCCAGTTCAAGTTGACCGCGGTGGGCCGCGTGGCGCTGAGCTGTTGCCGGGCCGCGTGGAGGCGCGCGAGGAACTCGGGGTGGGCGAGCGCCTCGGCCGCCTGCGCCGCGAGCACCATCGCGTAGGCCGCGGTGACCCCGATCGCCGGCGCCCCGCGCACCGTCATGTTCGAGATGGCGTCCGCCGCTTCCTGCACCGTCGCGCAGCGCACCCAGCGCACCTCGCCGGGGAGCAGCCGCTGGTCGATCAGCTTCAGCCCTTCAGACCACTCAACGGGGCGCAGCTCGGGTGCGTTCATACAGTCTCCTCAGCGTGCTGGCTTCCTGCTCCGGCAGGCTCGTGGGGCGCGCGATGCTGTGCGCCCGCCAGAGGATCTCGCAGGCGTGCTCGAGCCGCTCGGTGCGCGCGAACGCCTCGAGCAGCGTGGTGCCCAGCGTGACCGTGCCGTGCCGCTCGAGGATGACCGCGTCGGCGTTGCTCAACGCGTGCGACACCCCGCGGGCGAGCGCCTCGGTCAGCGGCCGCGCGTACGACACCACCACCAGCCGCCCGCAGCTCAAGATGACCTCGGGCAGAATGTCGTCGAGCTTGAGGTGCTTGAAGAGCGACATCGCGATGGCCGTGGGCGGGTGCGCGTGCACCACCACCTTCATCTCGGGCCGCGCGTTCAGCGCCGCGAGGTGCATCGGGAGCTCGCCGGTGGGCGTCAGCTGGCCGGGCAGCGGGGTGCCGTCGGGCTCGAGGAGGATCAGCTCCTCGGGGTCGAGGAACGCCTTGGGAATGCCGCTGGGGGTGACGAGGATCCGCCCGTTGGGCAGCCGCGCCGAGACGTTGCCGTCAGCCGCCGCGAGGTAGCCCTGCGCGTGGAGCTGCTTGCAGATCTCGACGATCTCCCGCCGCAGCTCCGGCTCGGCGGTGGGCAGCGTCCGCGACAGCCGCATCGGCTCAGAGCCCCGGCAGCAGCAGCGCGAGGCGGGCCTTCACCTCGGCGCTCAACTGGCTGCGGTCGGACCACACCGCGTTCTTCAGCGTCGTCTGGCAACCGCACGGCGCGTGGCCGGCCTCGGCGACCGCCTTCACCGACGCGCGCAGCAACGCCAGGGCCGACTCGGTGGCCGCGTGGAGGTTGCCCAGAATGACCGCGCCCAGCGTCTCGGCGCCGAGGTTGTCGGGGTGCGGCTTCCAGCAGTCGTAGTCGGTGGGGAGCCCGACGAGCGCGTAACAAAGCTCGGCTTCCCTCGCGAGCTTCGCCTCGGGGCAAGAGGTCATGCCGATGAGGTGCGCGCCCCAGCTGCGGTGGAGATCGGCCTCGGCGCGCGTCGAGAAGGCCGGCCCTTCCATGCACACCAGCGTGCCCTTCGCGTGCAGCCGGTGCGACAGCCCGCCGCCCGCCTTGATCAGCACCTGTCGCACGGTGGGACAGAACGGCGCGGCGAACTCGGTGTGCACCGCGAGGTCGTCGAAGAACGTGCCCTCGCGCTTGAAGGTCTTGTCGATCAGCTGGTCGCAGATGACGAGATCGCGCGGGTGAATGTCTTCCTGCAGGCTGCCCGCCGCGGCGCTGGCCACGATGTGGGTGACGCCGAGCTGCTTGAGCGCGTGGATGTTCGCGCGGTACGGCACCTTCGAGGGGTTGAAGCGGTGTCCCTTGCCGTGGCGCGCGAGCAGCGCCACTGGCACGCCGTCGAGCTCGCCGGTGACGATCGCCCCCGAGGGCGCGCCGAACGGCGTCATGAGCTCCTGTGCGGTGCCCTGCATCAGGCGCTCGAGCGCCTGGCCGAGTCCGCTGCCACCGATGATGCCCAACCGTCTGAAGGCCATGGCCAGCCTCTTAGTACGTGATGAGCGAATGAATGGAGCCGTCGCGCAGCCGCGCCCGGCCACCCAGCGCGCCGAGCTCGACCACGAAGGCCCAGCCAGCCACCTTCGCGCCGACCTTGGTCATCAACTGGCCCGCAGCCTGGGCGGTGCCGCCGGTGGCGAGGAGGTCGTCGACGATCAACACACGGTCGCCCTGGTTCACCGAGTCGACGTGCGCCTGCAGCATGTCGGTGCCGTACTCGAGGCCGTACGACTGCTCGACGGTGGCCGCGGGGAGCTTTCCGGGCTTGCGCACCAGCACCAGCGGCCGGCCCAGCGCGTGCGCGACGGGAGCGGCGAAGAGGAAGCCGCGCGACTCGATGCCGACGATCGACACGTCGCCGAGCGTGCGGGTGTGGGCGACGAGCTGCTCGACCACGCGGGCGAAGAGCACCGGGTCGGCGAGCACGGGGGTGAGGTCGCGGAAGAGGATGCCCGGCTTGGGGAAGTTGGGCACGTCACGGATGCGTCGGCGAATGGCGTCCACCAGCGAGCGTGTAGCGCACTCCGTTCTCGATTCCTTGCGCTGGATCAATCGCCCTGGAGCCCGCTCCGATGGGCCGTGCGACCGGGCTGATCTCGGACGCCAGTCCTCCCGCGGAGCCCCCCGCAGCAAGCCAAGCCCTTGATGTCTCGCGGGCGTGCGTGGCACCGGCGTTGCTCAAGGCATGGCCACCCGCCGTTCTGGAGGCACCAATGAAACGCTCCCCTGGCCCCTCGTGGGCGCTGTTGCTGATGCTGACCATGCTCGCTGGCGCGAGCTGCGGGCTCGACAGTTCCTCGAGCACCTGCAACCCGGGCAACTGTTCCGGCTGCTGCGACGCCATGGGCCAGTGTCAGGTCGGCATCACGCAGCGTATCTGCGGGAGCGGCGGAAATAGCTGCGACGTGTGCGTCTCCAGTCAGGTCTGCGAGGTGGGTCACTGCCAGACCTCGATGCCTGCCGGGGGCGGAGCGGGCGGAGGAATCGCGTCGCGCTGCAACTCGACGGGCATCGCGTCTGGATGCACGGCCGCGCTGCCTTCGGCGTGCCGGGGAAGTGCCAGATGCTACGCCTCGGTCACCACCTGCTCTGCCGCGGTGGAATGTGGTGGCGCTGGCGGTGGTGGCTCAAGCGCGGGTGCACGCACCGTTACCGGCCGCGTCACGTACGACTTTGTTCCAGCGCGGAACGTCGCGGGGCAGGGCGGCTCGCTCTACTTCAGCCAGACGGTCGTAAAGCCCGTACGCAACGGCGTCGTACGAGTCGTCGAGTCAGGCACCACCGTGCTGGCCGCCACCAACACGGCCGACGATGGGACCTACTCGCTGTCCTTCACCTCGAGCGGCGGGGCGCTCCGGATTCAAGCTCTCGCGCGCACCGCCACGCCTGCCATTCAGGTCGAAGACAACACCGGCGGAGACGTGACCTGGGCGATCGGCGCTCCGGTGCCCGAGGGTGCCAACACGCTCAGCCTGCATGCCACGCACGGGTGGACCGGCACTGCCTATGACCCTGACCGCCGGCTCGCGGCGCCCTTCGCCATTCTCGATTCGATGTACACCGCCGCGCGCGCCTTCATGGCCGTGCGACCGGTTTCCTTCCCCCCGCTCAAGGTCAACTGGAGCCCGCGGAACGCACCGCAGCCCGGCGACAAAGCACAGGGGCGCATCGGGACCTCGCACTACGCGCCGGCCGACGGAGAGATCTACGTGCTGGGCCTCGCTGGCGCCGACACCGATGAGTTCGACACGCATGTCATCGTCCACGAGTGGGGGCACTACTTCGAGCGCACCGTCGCGCGCTCGGACAGCCCCGGTGGCCCGCACGGCAACGGCGATGTGCTCGATCCACGCATCGCGTTCGGCGAGGCGTGGGGCACAGCGGTCGCGGCGATGGTGCTTCCAGAGACGATGTACACTGACAGCCTCTGGCGCAACGGCACCCTCAGCGGCTGGGGTTGGGACGCTGAAACGGTCCCCAATCCCACCGATGACCCGACGCCCAGCGGCTTCTCCGAGAACGCGATGCTGCGTGCGCTCTATGACCTCTACGACTCGAACTCCGATGGCTCGTTCGACCGGGTCGGCATCGGGTTGGGGACGATTTTTGACGTGCTCACGGGACCGCAGAAGCAAACCAACGCGCTCACCACCATCGCGTCATTCATCACGGGACTGAAGGCGCAGCCCGGCGCGAATCCGAGCGCGATTGACGCAGTGATGGCCCACTACAACGTCGGCTCTGTCACCTCCGACTTCGGCACGGGCGACTTCGACCTCAAGGGCATGTTCACCCCGGCCCCGATTCCCTTCACCGGCGGCATCAGCTTCGGCGGTGGATTCGCGTCGAACACGTACCAACAGAACCAGTACTACGTGGTCACCGGCACCGGCAGGGACGTCGTCGTCACGGCGTCAGCGGCCCAGGACGTGAGCATCGCCGCCTACCGCAAGGGCACCCTGGTGAACCGCGCCGACGCGACCACCAGCGGTGCAGAGACCTTCACCTTTCCCTCGCTGTCTGGCGTCACCTACGTCGTCGTCCTCAAAGGCTTCGGCCAGGTGACGGGCGACTACTTCGTCTCTCTCTCCATCACGAGCCCATGAAAATTACTCTCCTGTCGACCCTCCTCCTCGGCTTCACCTCGTGCACGACGTCGCAGGCACTCAAGACACCGGAGGCGGCGCCACCGCCTGCAGAGACCCGAAAGCCGGGTGCGCCGACCGCGCTCGAGGTGCAGCTGAATGAGCGAAGCGCGGCGCTCAGTCTCAGGTTCGAGGGCGCGGGCGAGAACGTCTCGGTGGTGGTCTCCGGCATCGAGGGCGTGGTGGCCTCGAGCGCCGAGCTCATGGCGGGTGAGTCGGTGAAGGCCGGCGAGGTGCGGAAGTTCGAAGTTCCGTTTGCCCGTGGCGCGACCGCAGGGCACCTGGTGGTCAGCGTGCAAGGCAGCTTCGCTGGCGGGACGAAGGCGCGCGTACACACCGTAGCCATCGGTGACGGAGGCGAACTCAGCGGTGGCGTGCTGCAGAACACGGATGACGGCGATGCGGTGCGGGCCATGCCTGCCGGCGGGCCCTAAGGCGATCGGGCGCGGTTCTCGGCCAGGTCCGCCGGTTTCGGCAGGGTGAGGGCTGTTACCTTGCCGACGATGGAACACCTCATTCGTGACTACGCGCTGCAACCACACCCCGAAGGCGGCTCCTTCCGCGAGACCTACCGCGCGGCGGCGGTGCTCCCCGGCACGCGCCGCAGCGTGTGCACGGCGATCTACTACCTGCTCCCCGCGGGGGAGCGCTCGAGCCTGCACCGCATCGACGCCGACGAGCTGTGGCACTTCTACCGCGGCGATCCGTTGCTCATCGTCGAGCTGCAGCCCGGGGCGCCCGCGAAGCTGACGCGGCTCTCGAACGAGCACCCGCAGCACCTCGTGCCGGCGGGCACCTGGTTCGGCGCGATGCCCGCTTCGGGCTCGGCCTACAGCTTCGTCGGCTGCACCGTCTCACCGGGCTTCGACTTCGCGCACTTCGAGCTCGCCACCCGCGCCGCGCTCACCGCGCAGTTCCCCGACGCCCACGACGTCATCGCGAAGCTCACGCCCGACCCGGTCTGAGTCAGGGCCCGGGCACCCGGTCGGCGTCGAGCGTCAACGCGAGCTGCTTCTTCCACGGCCCGCACGCGACCGTCGGCGCCCAGCACGCGTAGGCCGGGAGAAACCGCCGCACGTAGTCGTCGATCGCCGCCGGGCTGAGCGCCGGTTGCCCGCTCGCGCGCGCCGCGTCTTCCGCTTCGGTGCGCCACCGCAGGACGAACTGCGGGTCTCTCGCGCGCAGGCTCACCATCACGTCGAGCAGCCGGTGCCACGCCGCGTACGCCGCGAGCTGCGCGTTCACCACCGCGAGCTCCGGCGTGGGCACCGGCGCCGGGGTGAACCCCAGCATCCACCCCTCGAGCAGCACCAGGTCGTACGGAGGCCCCACGTGCGCGACCTCCACGCTGCGATCGCCGCGGCCTGCGTGCGCCGACTTGTCGTAGCGGGGCAGGGCGACCGGCTCGCCGGCGCGGAGGGCCTCGAGCGTGCGCGTGCCGAGTTCGAGATCGTGGGTGCCAGGGTAGCCGCGGTACTGCAGGTACGGGTTGCCGGGGTGCGCGGCCGCGAGCCGGAGCTGATCGTCATGCCGCAGGTAGAAGTCGTCGATCGACACCGCGACGGTGCTCACGCCCCAGCGCGAGAAGAGCGAGACCAGCAGCTTCACCAGCGTGCTCTTGCCTGCGCCCTGGGGCGCGCTGAGCCCGGCCAGCACCGGGCGGCGCGGCGAGCACTCCACCGCGCGAATGAGCCACAGCGCCACCGGCACCGTGAGCCACTGAATGCGCTTCGCCCGCGAGGGCGAGTCCGGCAGCGTCGACTCGAGCCAGTCCGCGGCGTCGTCCCAGCGCGACCAGTCGACTGCGCCCTCGGCCTCGAGCGCCGCGAAGGCTGGCCCGGAGCGCGCGAAGTCGCGGTTCATTCGCCGCGCAGCCAGCCGGCGAACTGGCCGCTCGCCTCCGCGAAGTCATCCGCGTCGAACCACACGCCCCCGCACTGGTTGCAGCGATCGAGCTCGACCTCTTGTCCGGGCCGGCGGGAAGGCACCCAGAAGGGCTGCATGCGGGTGGTGCAGTCGGGGCAGTTGCGCTCGCTCACGTCAGGCCTCGACGTAGCGGTGGGGGCCGGTGACGCCGGTGGCCGCGAAGTAGCGCCGCACCGCCTCGACGTGCAACCCGAAGGCGAACAGCGGCTCGAGGCCGTCGGGGCCGAAGACCAGCCCGCGCTCCGAGGTCTCGTCAGAGGGAATGAAGGCCGGCATCGCCTGGGCGTCGATGGCGCGCGCCACCGAGAAGAGCAGCACGCGGTTGGGCTTCGGCTCGGTCGAGGTGAACCAGAACGACGACAGCGTCGACGGCTCGATGACCACGCCCGTCTCCTCCCGCACCTCGCGCACGCCGCCCTGTTGCCAGGTCTCGTGGTCCTCGAGGAACCCGCCGGTGAGCGCGAGCAGCCCCTGCTTCGGCTCGATGCTCCGGCGCACCACCAGCAACCCTTCTCCGCTCGCATGGCGCACCGGCAGCAGCACCACGCTCACCGGCACCGGGTTCGACCAGGCCGTGGTCAGGCACTTCGCGCACGTGCGCGGGTAGGTGAGGGCCCCCGGGAACGCCGTGCCGCAGAACGAGCAGAAGGTGTCTTTGGTCATCAGCCGAAGTGTGCGCGGTGCCGGGCGCCGGCGCCACTGCTGCGGGCGGTCACGGGACGAAGTCGGTCAACGCCTTGCCGTCGGTGGGCGCGGTGTGACCGAAGGCGAGCTGCTGCACCTCGCGCTGCTCTGCCTTCAGCTTCGCCGCCAGCGCCTGGAGCGACTGCCGGTTCTGCGCGGTGTCGACGCTGAAGATCCACGGAGCGCCCTTGAGCGCGCCCAACGTCGTCGCCCCGCCGGAGTCACCCAGGTAGAGCACGCCGTCGATGAGGTAGGCGGCGCTGCCGTCGGTGTGCCCCGGCACGCGGTACGCGCGCACCACGGTGGTCCCCACAGTGACCTCTTCGCCGTCGCTGAGCGGCTGGCCGAGCGTGAGGCCGGTGGGCTTGTTTCCCGTGACGGCGCTCATCGGCGAGCCGTGCGCCGGGCTCCCCTCGAGGAGCGCGGACTCCTCTTTCAGCGCGGTGACGATGGCCCGGGGGAACTGCTTGCACCCGCCGACGTGGTCGCGGTGACCGTGCGTCAGGAAGATGTGGGTGACGGCCTGGTCATCGAGGTTGCGGCGCTTGAGCTCCGCGCGGATGGCCTTCGCCTCGGGGTCCATGCCGCAGTCGACGAGCGCGACCTCCTTCTCGCCGAGGGGAATGACGTAGAGCAGCGCGAAGCCGTCCGCGACCAGCTTGGCGCCACCGCCGAGGTCGGTGCCTTCGACGGCGGGCGAGTAGATCGCGAACGCCGCGATGAAGGGGCTCGCCAGCACGCCCAGCATCACCACCAGCACACCCAGACCGACCAGCACCCGTCGTTTCATGGCGCGCAGAGTGTCGGGCTCGGCCAGCGGTTGCCACCAATACGACGCCTGCGCGCGCTCACTGCTCCGGAAGGGCGGACGGAGCGCCGACCCCGGCCTCGTCCTTCACCGCGTCGCGCCGCCAGGTGCCGCGCACGAACGCCACCGCCGGTGACCGCGACTTCTCCCGCGCCGCCATCGCGATCGGCGTCATGCCCAGGAAGTGCCCGATGAGCACCACCGCGCCACCCGTGCTGACCAGGCCGAACACCGGCGGCCACAGCGCCAACACCGTGCCCGCGGCGACCCACGCCAGGTCGAGCACCACGAGGCCCGCGATGGCCGCCAGCCGCGCGCGCGCGAAGGACCGTGGATCGAAGTTCGACACGAGGCTCGCCACGAAGCGCGACCCGTCCTGGGTGCCCACCAGCCACACCGGCGACCCGGCTCGCACCGACGTCCCCACCGTGCGCAGCCCACCACCGGCCGCCTGGGCGCTCGTCAGCATCGCGTCGAACTGCGCCGTGCCCGCGCACGCCGCTGCCGCCGCCCGCGTGGTCTCGTCGAGCCACACCTCGGCGCCCGGAGCGCCCACCACCTCGAGCGTCTCCCCGGCCAGCTCCACCGCGCCGCCCTTCACCGTGCTCACGTGCGCGCGGTCGAAGAACACCAGCCCGGGCGTCTCGCCGTCGAGCTGCTTGAGGCGCTGCTCCACTTCGTGCGTCGCGAGCTCCTCGGCCTTCACCTGGCCCGCCCGCAGCCCCTTCTTCCAGGCGCGCAGCCGGGCCCGCATCGAGCGCGCGTCGATCAACGCGTCGAGCACCACCAGCAGCGCCGTCAGCCACGACAGGCCGAGCAACGCGCTGCCCATCAGTTCGCGGGTGAGCATCAGTACACCTCGCTCGCGGTCTCGGAGGCGATCAACGCCGGGGCGGCCTCGGACGGGTTCGGCGGCGGCGCTTTCCACGCGGCGGGTCGGGTCCACCTTAAGGCGTAGGTGCGCGCGAGGAAGATGAGGAGGCTCGGCTCCATCAACGACGGGTCCATTTTCGGGGCGATGTCCTTCGCGTGGCTCGCGGGGAGCTCCGTCCAGTGCAGGCCGGCGCGGTTGTGGTGCGCCGTGTGGTACCCCGCGTTCACCGAGAACCAGTTGATCAGCCGCCCGCCGAAGTTGCGCGAGTGGTTGAACTCGCTGCCGAGGTCACACCCGTCGTGCTGGAGCAGGTTGACCCGCAGAAACCACCGCGCGCCCCACAGCTGCGGCACCAGCACGAAGCACAGCACCGGCCAGAAGTCCCACGCCAGCAGCAGGCCGGTGAGGCCGAAGGCGAAGACCGACTCCTGCATCGAGTGGCGGCGGTAGTCGGCCCGGCCCTTCACCGAGGCCCAGCGGTTGACGCCGGCGAAGGTGATCGGCCCGATGATGTTGGGGAAGTGGAGCAGGTTGAGCAGGTTCCACGAGAAGCGCGCGTGGCTCGGCGACGCCCAATCAGGCTGCCCGTCGTCGTCGAAGTGGTGGTGCACCAGGTTGTGGGAAGGGATCACCGACGACACCGGGAACAGGCCGCAGAAGCTGAGCACGAAGCGGAAGCCGCGGTTCCACGCCTTGCTCTCGAAGAGCGCGCCGTGCATCACGTTGTGGGTCACCGTCTGCACGTAGAAGCTGAAGGCGCAGGCCAGCACGAGGAAGCCCACGTTGCGGCACCAGGGCACCAGCACCATCGCTGCCAGCAGCGAGAGGTACACGGTGACGAGGAACACCTGACGCCAGTCGCTCGCGCGCTTGAGTCTCATTGCGGGCGCGGTTCCTAGCGCACCTCCACCGCTTTGCGCGCGGCCCCCGGTGAAATTTGCAGAATTTGCCGAGGGCGCAAACCCTGCTGCATGGACTCCGCCAGGGGTTTGCGCCTAGAAAGCCGCGCTTCGTTTCACGGAGGGGAATCACTTTGTCCGTCTTCACCGCGCATCCCATCGGTCAGTTCAGGAAGAACCCCAATTTCTACCTGATGTACGACGGCTTCTGGTTCGTCGTCTGCGCCGCGGTGCTGCTCACGTTCGGGTTGACCGGCTTCTCGCCGCTCATCGCCGGGCCCTCGCTGTGGTTCCTCGCCGCGTTCCCCGTGCTGTTCTACGGGCTGGTGTGGGCGCACCTGCTGATCCACAACTGCACGCACGGCAATCTCCCGAAGGCGATCAACCGCATCGTCGGCGAGGTGTTGGGCCTGCTGGTCGTGGTGCGCTTCGCGAGCTGGGACGTCATCCACATGCGGCACCACAAGTACTCCGATGACCGCGTGAAGGACCCGCACCCCAACTTCCCCTCGTTCTGGAAGACGGTGGTGCACACCGTCATCAACGTCGAGAAGCAGCTCTTCCAGCAGTACTACGACGTGTGGGGTGACACGCCCGAGAACCACGGCCGCGAGCGCCGCCGCGCGTGGGTGAGCTACGGCACCAACATCGTCCTCGCCGCGACCTGGCTGTGGCTGCTGGGGCCGGCGTTCTTCGTGCTCGTGTTCCTGCCCTGCAACCTGCTGGCGGGCCTCTTCGTCATCCACTTCAACTGGTCGACCCACAACGGCGAGGCGGCGAAGTCGATCGCCGACATGCGGCCGGTCAACCTCACGACCTGGCCGTACCAGCTGGGCAACAAGGTCTTCTCGGGCATCTACGCCCACGCGCTGCACCACGATCGCCCCGGCATCTTCAACCCGGCGAAGGCGCTCGCGGTGGAGCTCGCCGCCGCCCCGCCCCGCGACTCCACCTCGCCTCAGCAGGCGGCCTGAACGGTCATTTCTTGTTCCAGCTCCGGTCGACGTCGAGTTCCAGTTCGGGCTCGGCACCCGGGGCCTGGGTCGTCGCCACGGGTTGATCGACGTCGGGCGGCGGCGCCAGGGGCTCGGGGACGTCGAGCGCCCGCTGGGAGTCGCGCCTCACCAGGTGCTCCGGCACCTCGTTGATCGGCTCGAAGGACACCCGGCGTTCGGCCTGCGAGAGGCCGTACCAGATGAGCAGCGGCGTGATGACGAGCACCCCCGCCACCGCGAGGAACCCGCCCAGCCGCTCCGGGAGCCAGCGGTACGACAGCCAGCCCAGCACCGCGGTGATGGCGATCGACTGGAACGCGAGGGAGAAGAGGCCGCCCGACCGCTGGCCGCACCGCGGACACTTCGCGCGCCGAATGAGCGCCGCCCCGGCCTCGGAGGCGTTGCTGAAGGCCGAGACCCCGGCGCGATCGTGCGCGTCCTCCTGGCCGATGCCGTAGTGGGCCCGGCCGGTGCCGCTCGCCTTGACCTTCACCCGCGCCTTCCACTTCGTTCGGCACCCCGGGCAGGTGATGACTTCGCTCCAGTCGAGCCGCGAGGTCTGGGTGTGGAGGGTGTCGAAGTGCATGGCCCAGCGTAGGGCGCTCAGCGCAGCTGCGTCACGTCGGTCAGCACCCGTTCCAGCGTGCCCTCGGCCGAGAAGAGCAGGGTGGTCGGGAAGTCGAGCCGGCCGTTCGTCGACAACGCGTCGGCGACCCACGGGGGCACCGCCTTCGCCTTGGCGCCGAAGTCGAACCCCAGCGAGTTGGCGATGAGCGCGGCGTGGGCGTCAGACGTGGCCACGCCGAGCCCGACGACCTCGTACTTCCCGCGCGCCGCGAGCGCGTTGAGCGCGGGGGCTTCCTTGCGGCACGGCTCGCAGCCCGCGAGGAACAGCGTCACCAATGTCGGCTTGCCGGTCTTCGGCAGGCCCAGTGATTCGAGCGTCGAGGGGAAGCGCACCGCCTCGCGCGGGGCCTTCGGGGCGAAGGGCACGGCCGTCACCTTCCCGGTGGCCTCGGTGAGCGTGGAGGCCTGGTCCGCCTGCACCGTGAAGCGCTGCTGCGCGCCGCTGCGCCAGGTGACGTCGACGGTGGCGGTGGTCTTCTCGCCGAGGCCGCGGGTCAACTCGGGGGGCACCGACGAGGCAAAGCCGCGGTGGAGCAGCAGCTCGTCGGCGCGCCCGTCGAGGCGCACCTTCACGTTCGCCGCGTCACGTGTCCCCAAGGCCGGCACGAAGCGCAGCCGCACCGCGTGGCCCGATTCACCGTCGTTGCGGAAGAGCTGCAGCCGCGGCGCGTTGCGGTTGAGCATCAGCAGGTCGACGTCACCGTCGCCGTCGAGGTCGGCCGCGACGAGGCTGCGGCCGTCGGCCCGTGTGTCGAAGCCCTCAGTCCAAGCGCACTCTTCGCTGACCCCGTCGCGCGAGCGCCACAGCTTCTTGGGTTCCCAGCCGGAGAACGACTCGCGCGCGCCCCCCAGCGCTGACGGCGAGTATTCCGACCTCGCGTCACCCAACTGCTTGTCTGCGAGCGCCACGACCTGGCGCCAGTACGCGCTTCAACTGTCTTTTCGATTGGGGTGACTCAGGTAGCCGTTGGCCACCGCGACATCGAGTTTCCCGTCGGCGTCGAAGTCGGTCATCACGCTGCTGAAGGCCCACAGGCCGCGGTTGATGCCCGTCGGCCCGGCGATCTCGTCGAAGCCGCCGTCGCGCGCGACGTAGAGCGTGTTGCCGCGCGCGAACTTCTTGACGGTGTCCATCAGGCCGGGCGACAGGCCCTTCGTCGTCGCCAGCACCCGCGTACCCGCCTTGCTGAACATGTTCGAGACGTAGAGGTCGAGCTGCCCGTCGCCGTCGAAGTCCGCCACGTCGGCGCTCATGCCGTTGCCGGGGTCGACCACGCCGTGGGCGGTGGCGACGTTCGACACGCCGCCGTCGGCCTCGAAGCGCCAGAGGTCGTTCGAGCCGTAGTCGTTGGCCACGTAGAGCTGCGGCCGACCCTGGCCGAGGAGATCGGCGGCCACCGCGGCGAGCGTCCATCGCTTCGGGAACAGGGCCTCGGCGTGCCAGCGCGCGAAGCCCAGCTGGCCATCACCGCGGAAGAGCTGGAGCGGGAACCCGTTGGTCGCCTCGAGCGGGTTCGTCGGCACGCCCTCGAGCGGGTAGGGGAGCAGCGCCAGGTCGAGGTGCCCGTCGTCGTCGAGGTCTGCGGCGATGGCCGACTGCCACTGCCCGGGCTCACCGACCGTGGACACGAGGGTGAAGCGGCCGGCGTCGTTGCGGAAGAGCTCCACCGGGCCGGGGTGGTGGGTGACGAGGAGATCGGCGTCGCCGTCGTCGTCGAAGTCGGCCGTGGTGACCGACGAGGTCCACATCTTCGGGTGGCCCGTGGAGATGACGGTCGGGGTGAAGGCGAACCTGTCGGCGGCCTGAATGAAGACGACCACGTCGGTGCCGTCGGTGGCGGCCACGTCGAGGCGGCCGTCCTGGTTCAGGTCGCGCACCGCGAGCCCGCCGAGCAGGAGATGACCGGTGCGCTCGGTAGGGACCTTGAGCCCGACGTCGGAGGCGAGCTCGGTGAAGCGCGCGCGGGGCCGGCGCACCACGTCGCGGCGGGCATCGGTGAAGCGCGTGAAGGTCCAGCCCTGCTTCTGGAGCGAGAGCGTCGCGTCGGCTTCGCCCCGCTCGGTGACGCGCTCCCCTTCGGGCGTGAGGCCGTCGAACTCCCAGAGGATACGCGCGTCTTTCTTCGTCGCGGGGCCGGAGAGCGCGAGCGCGCGGAACGAACAGGTCTTCACCCAGCGGATCAGCTTCGGCTCGACGAGCGACGGGGGCTGGACGTGGGTGGCCGGCGCCTGGCCGCCGGTGCTCTTGAGGCCGCGGCAGATGCCATCGAAGCGTGCCTCGAGCGCGTCGTTGAGGGCCTCCTGGGCGTCGAGCTGCGCGAGGTTCGGAGCGGCCGCGAGCACCAGCAGGATCGGGAGGACCATCGGCCCGCGAGGCTACCCGGTCGAGCCGGGGGGCGCTCGTCTCGCGGAACCGGTCGTCAGTTGATGCAGCCGACCGTGGGTGGCGTCGAGGTGTCGTTGTCCGTGCGGCACTGCCGCAGTCCGGTGCTCACGATGCGCGCGATGACCGGCAGCCCGCTCACGTCCTCCATCGTCAGGTAGACGAAGCGCTCAGCCTGGGTCGGCCCCAGCGCGCGCGTGGTGGTGAGCGTGGCGAGCACGCGCGGTGACGTCTGCGGGTTGACCACCAGCTCCACGTGCACGCCGGCCGGCAACGTCGCTTCGCCCACGTTGCGCACCACCGCCTGGTAGGTGACCCCGTTGAGCCCGCACGACCCCGACATCGACACCACCGCGTCCGCCGCCGCGAACTCGAGCCCCGGCTGCTTGTTCTGCCGGAAGTTGTTCAGCCCTGACACCACCCAGTTGCGCTGTGGCCTCGGCGGTACGTGGCCGTCTTCTTCGATGTTGGTCACCGAATACGCGTGCTGGTTCCACACCCGGCGCGTCACCACCCAGTCGCGACCCGCGCTCGAGAACACCCGCACGCCCGAGTGGCGCTCACTGGGGTTCAGCGGGCACGCGAAGGCGTAGGCGTTCGACACCACCACCAGGTCGGCCTGGCCGTCGTTGTCCACGTCGGCGACCAGCGGGTACTCGATGAGCGTGCCCGAGGTGTTGCACGCGGTGAAGCGCTCCGCCCCGGTCGCGGAGTCGTAGATGTGGAGGTTCACCTCGTCGGCGTAGACGGCCTCCACCTGGCCATCGCCGTCGAAGTCGAAGAGCGTGCTGCCGGTCGCCGCCGAGCTGCAGTCCTGCGTCTGGCGGATCCACAGCAGCGTCTGCGCCGCCGGCGTGCCGTTCATCAACTTCTTGCCGTCGAACACCGCGTACCCGATGCCTCCCGCGAAGGCGACGTCGGGGAACCCGTCGGCGTTGAAGTCACCGATGGTCGGAGGCCCGCCGCCGCCGACGTTGCCCGCGCTGCCGGCCGGACACAGCGTCGGCGAGAGCGTCTGGTTGATGTCGATGCCGCTGCGTACCAGCCGGCCGTTGTTGGGCTGCGTCGGGTCGTAGCTCCAGATGGCCAGGGTGTGCGTCGACGAGTTGACCGAGACGATCTCCGGCTTCCCGTCGACGTCGAGATCGCCGATGGCCACGAAGCCCGCGGGGCCGACCACCGACGCGAGCACCGTGCCGTCAGGGCGCGACACCTTCGCGGCGCTGACGATGTCTTGCTGGCCGTCGCCATCGACGTCGGCCACCGTGTCGTTCGCCGAGAAGGGGAGCGCGCGCAGCACCGCGCCGGTGCGCCCATCGAGGACCTGGCTCTCGGTGATGACCTCGACGTGGCCGTCGCCATCGAGGTCGGCGATCGACGGAATGGCACAGCCGTTGGCCTGCGCGGTCCACAGCACGGTGCCGTCGACGCCATTGAGCGCGACCGGGCCGGTGGCGCCACAGCCCACCACCTCGTTGCCCGGGAGCCCGTCGATGTTGCCTGACGCGAGCTGGCTGGCCGCGTTGATGACGCCCGGCCGGTTCCACGTCTCGACGAGCTGGCCGCCGCGCACGGTCAACGCGTGCACCAGGCCGATCGCGGTGTACGCGCCGCTGGCGAAGGTGACGACCACGATGTCCGGCTGGTCTTGCGAGGTGATGCGGCCGTCGCAGTCGTCGTCATTCAACTGCGCGACGATGGGCGCCATCATCACGTCATCGGGCGTGCCCGCTGCGGACGGGTTTCCCCACGAGTAGCTCACGACGGGGTTGAGCTGGCCCGGCGGGCGCATGAAGCGGCAACTCTCGACGCAGCTCCGGCCGGACGCCGCGCCTGCATCGGGGGGACACACGGGCGGCTCGGCGACGCACTGCCCTGAGGTCGGTGACGAGACACAGACGCCCGCGTCGATGGCGCCGGCCTGCGCGCGCGAGAGGTCGCAGAAGTTGGAACCACTGCAGTCGCTCGAGTCGCGGCACGCGGCGCCCGGCAACACGCAGCGAAGGAAGCTGCAGATCTCCGCGCCGCCACAGCACACCGCGCCGCATGCCGAGTCGCCCAGGCAACACGAGCCGCCCGCGCACACCCCGCCGTCGCCGCACGGTTCGCCGTCGGTGCAGCTCGCGCCGCCGCCGCCCCCCGTCGCGCCTCCGCCGCCGGATCCCCCGCCCGTGGTGCCGCCGCCACCACCCACGCCTCTGCCCGCGTCGACCCCGCCATCGGCTCCGGGGTTCTTCACCGTGACGGAGTTGCTGCATTGGCAGCCCGACGCGAACACGAGGAACACCAGGAGGCGCTGACGCATGGGCGCGAACGCTAGTACGTCAGCCCGCAAGTCAGTTCAGTGGTCAGCTTCGAGAAGGTCGGCGGTTCCGCGCGATTTCGTACTACTTCAGCGCCCGCACCGCGTTGACGAGGTCCCATCGCTGGGCGGCGTCGTAGACGGTCTCGTAGGCCTTCATGTCGCCGCGGCCGCGGCCGAGCTTCACGAAGAGCACCGCGTCGCTCTGCTTTCTCACCGCGGGCGCCGTGAGATCCGACGGGCGGGTGGTGAAGTACAGCCCGTCAGGCCCGTCGCCCCTGCCCTGGTCGCCGTGGCACGACGCGCACTCCTTCACGTAGAGCACGCGGCCACGCTCGATGGAGGCGGCCCGCTTCGATGCGGCGATGGGGTTCTTCACGTCTTTGAGCGCCGCGGGCTCCACGATCCACGGACCGGGTTCGGCGAGGACAGAAAGGGACGACAGGGCGAACAGGGCGAGAGCGGAGCGGATCACGCGCGTTGAGTAACCGGGCCTCGCCGAGCCGCACCCGAAATGGCGCATGGGGCCGCTTCTACCAGACGTGCACCCGGTCCTTCGGCGCGAGGTACAGCTTCTGGCCCGGCTTGACGTCGAACGCCGTGTACCAGGCGTCGAGGTTGCGCACGGTGTCGCTTCGGTATTCCGCCGGCGCGTGGCCGTCGACGACGACCTGCTGCCGCAGCGCCTTCTCGCGGCCCTTGAAGCGCCAGCTCTGCGCGTACGAGAGGAAGAACTGCTGCTCGCCGTTGAAGCCCTGGGCGACGGGCGCCGGCTGTCCCCCCAGCGACGCCACCCAGGCCTCGTGGGCCGCTCCGAGCCCCGCGAGGTCGGCGATGTTCTCGCCCAGCGTCTGCTTGCCATTGACGTTCAGGTCGGGGAACGGCTTGTAGGCGCTGAACTGCTCCGCGAGCTGCGCGCCCGAGGCCTGGAAGTGCGCCAGGTCTTCCGGCGTCCACCAGTTGGTCAGCTTGCCCTGCGCGTCGAACATCGAGCCCTGGTCGTCGAAGCTGTGGCTGATCTCGTGCCCGATGGTCGCGCCGATGCCGCCGTAGTTCATCGCCGCCGGCGCCAGGGGGTCGAAGAACGGCGGCTGGAGGATGGCCGCGGGAAAGTTGAGCGCGTTCTGCACCGGGAGGTTCACCGCGTTGACCGTCTGCGGCGTCATGCACCACGCGGTGGCGTCGACCGGCTTGCCCAACTTCGCGAGGTCGCGCTGGTACTCGAGGCGCTCGGCCCGTTCGGCGTTGCCGAAGGCATCGCCCGGCACGACCTGCAGCGCCTTGTAGTCGAGGAAGCGGTCCGGGTAGCCGACGCCCACGTAGAGCGTGCCGAGCTTTTCTTTCGCCTTCGCCTTGGTGGCCGGCGCCATCCAGTCCAGCGCGTCGATGCGCGCGGCGAAGGCGGCGACCATGCCCTTCACCATCTGCTGAATCTGCGCCTTCGACTCCGCGGAGAAGTGGTGCTTCACCCACAACGCCCCCACCGCGTCGCCCAGCGCCTCGTTGGTCAGGTTGACCCCGCGCTTCCAACGATCGGCGAGCTGGGGCGTGCCGCTGAGCGCCTTGCCGTAGAAGTTGAAGCGCTCCTCGACGAAGGCCTTCGGCAGCACCGGCGAGGCGCGATCGATGGTGTGAAAGGTGAGCCACTCCTTCCATGCGCCGAGCGGCTCGCTGGCCACCGCGGCTGCGAGACCGGTCACCGCGGCCGGGTGCCAGACGATGAAGGTCTTCGGCGTGGTGAGGCTCGCGGCGGCGAAGAAGACGGTCCAGTCGAGGCCCGGCGCCTTCTTCGCGAAGTCGGCGCGCTTCCACGGGTTGTTGCCCTTCAGCACGTCGCCGGAGTCCTCGCGGCTCGCGTGCACCTGCGCGAGCTTCTTCTCGAGCGCCATGACGCGGGCGGCCTTCTCAGCGCTGCCCTCGAGGCCCGCGAGCTTGAAGACCGCGGCGATGTGCTCCTCGTACTTCGTGCGGATCTCCGCCATGCGCGGCGACGCGTCGAGGTAGTACTCGCGGTCCGGCAAGCCGAGCCCGCCCTGCAGCAGGTACGGCACGTTCTCCTTCGGCGCGTTGAAGTTCGCCGAGAGCCACACCCCGAAGAGCCGGCTGGTGCTGAAGCTGGTGTTGTTGAGCGGGTCGACGTCGTTGCGCAGCTCCTCGCCCAGCGCCTTCGCCAGCGCCTTCTTGTCCTTGATCGAATCGATGCGGGCCAGCGGGGCCTTGAGCGGAGCCAGGCCCTTCGCCTCGATGGCCGCCTCGTCCATGAAGGTGGCGTAGTAGTCGGCCGCCTTGCGCGCGTCGGAACCGGCCGGGGCGGTGGCGCTCTCCTCGAGCAGCTTGCGGGTGCGCTGCAGCGTGTCCTCGGCCATCACCGCGAACACACCCCAGCGCGACTTATCCGCGGGGATCTCGGTGCTCTTCTCCCAGGCGCCGTTCGCGTGCCGGAAGAAGTCGTCGCCCGGCTTCACCGCCTTGTCGAGGCCCGCGAGGTCGAGGCCCGCGTCGGAGTCAGCACCGGCAAAGGCGGGCAGCGCGGAGAGGCTCGCCACGAGGAACGCGCGCATCAGGCGGGGAGAAGTGTGCATCCCGGGTGGATGATTCAATCCCGCGCGACTTTCAAGTGTCCCCGCGGCAGATCGCCCCGGGACGTGCGGCCCCTTCAGCGACGGCTACGCTGCTCGCGACATGGCCCGACTGACGCCGCTGCTCACCGCGATGCACCGCTACGACAAGTCGCTCTCCACCTGGGGCCGGGGCAAGGGCACGGTCATCGACGCGCCCGTGCTGGCGTGGCTGGTGGAGACGAAGCAGGGGCGCCTGCTCTACGACGTGGGGTGTGATTGGAAGAAGCTCGAGGACCCCGCGGCGCGCGCGCGGCTGTACGCGGGCTTCGTCTTCGGTCCACCGCGCATGACGCCGGAGCAGCGGCTGCCGGCGTTGCTGCAGTCCCTCGGGCTGACGCCGCTCGACGTCGACCTGGTGGTGCTCAGCCACCTGCACTTCGACCACGCGGGGGGCCTGGGTGACGTCGCGCACGCCGAGGTGCACGTGCAGCGGGCGGAACGCGTGGCCGCGCTCTCCGGCGCCGACCCCGCGTGCTTCGAAGATGAAGTCCGCGGGCCGTATCGGTGGACCGAGAAGGACGGGGGCTACGCGCCGATGGCAGGCGTGACGGTGATTCCTTCGCCTGGGCACACCGCCGGGCACGTCTCGCTCCTGCTGGAGCGCGACGGGGGCGCGCCGGTGCTGCTGTGCGGCGACGCAGCCGACCTCGAGGAGAACCTCATCGACGAGGTGGCGCCGGGCCTGTGCTGGCGTGACGACCCGGCGCCGGCGCTGCCGAGCATCCGGGCCTTGAAGGGCGTGGCGCGGGACGCCGGCGCGGAGCTGTGGCCGAACCACGACCTCGCCTTCTACCGCCGGCTCGTGCAGCGCTGATCGGTGGCAGATTCAGCCTCATGGGGCTCTTCGACTGGCTGCGCGGAAAGAAGAAGGACGAGGTCCCCGTCGCTGCAGAAGTGCCCGTCGACCCGCAGGAGTTCTTCGTGCGCGAACTCGAGGTGCGCCTCGCCGCGCACCCAGGCGTGGAGTCGGTCGCCCGGGTGCCCGCCACCCCGATGACGCTCCAGGTGAAGACCGCGGCCGGCGAGCTCACGATGTTCCTCGGCAACCTCTTTCACGACACGCGCGAACTCGAGCCCGAGGCCCGCGAGGCGCTCATCGATCGCCACGTGCAGTCCTCGACGCAGGTACGGCCCGCCTTCGAGACCTGGGCCGAGGCCGAGCCGCACGTCGTCATCTCGCTGCGCGGCCCGCTCGCCGGCGGCCCGGGGGAGCCGGAGCTCGCGGCCCGTGAAGTGCTCCCCTGTGTCCGCGAGCACCTCGTCCTCGACGGCGAGCACGACATCGCGTTGGTCAGCGCCGGGCAGCTGACGAAGTGGAACGTCTCGTTCGAGCACGCGGCCGAAGCCGGGCGCGCGCGACTGCAGACCGAGCAGACGGGCGACACCCTCTACGACGAGGCGCAGCGCATCTGGACCGTCGAGACCGATGACGCCTACGAGAGCTCGCGGCTCCTGGTGCCCGGGTTCCTCGCCAGCTTCGAGGGCCGGGTGAACGGAAGGCCCATCGCCATCGCCCCCACCCGCGACCAGGTGTTCATCGCCGGTGACGCCGACCCCGCGGTGGTGGTGCGGCTGTGCGAACTCGCCGAGCGGGAGTTCGCCGCGTCCCCCCGCCGCATCTCGGCGGCGCTCTACGCGCTCGACGCCGAAGGCTCGCTGTGTCGCTACCGCCGCGAGGGAGAAGATGCCTGTGCGCAGCGGGTGCGCGCGGCCCACGTGCGCTTCGAGGGCACCGAGTACAGCGCGCAGAAGAAGGTCCTCGAGGCGCACGTCGAAGCGACGGGCGAAGACCTCTTCATCGCGAACTTCTCGGGCATCGAGCACCAGCTGCGCGGCTTCTTCAGCTTCTGCGCGTGGGCGCCCGGCGTGCTCGGCCTGCTCCCGCGCACCGACCTCGTCGGGCTGGGCAGTGGCGAGGCCGTCTTCCTCGCGCCGTGGGACGAGGTGATGCGGGTGGCCGGCGCGAAGCTGCAGCGCGAGCCGCACCTCTACCCATTCAGGTGGCGCACCGTCGGCACGCTCGACGAGTCAGACCTTGCGGCACTCCGGCAGGTCGAGTTCAAGCTGGGCTGAGATGGGCTGCCGACTCCCGGTGCTGCGACTGCGACGCGACAAGCTGATGCACGTGGCGAAGCGTGTGTTCGGCACCGAGGACAAGGCGCGCGCGTGGGTGAAGACGCCCAACGCCTCGCTCGACGATCGTCCTCCCGAAGACCTCGCCGACACGCTCGACGGGTTCCAGCGCGCGCTGGCCGAGCTCGAGTCGCTCAGCCCGTGACGCTGCTTGAAGCAACCGACTACTTCCAGATCACCCGGAACACCGCCGCGGGCGGCTTCTGCGCGTCTACGGTGACCGTGCCCTCGAGGCCGAGGATCTCCAGCCCGGCTTCGAAGATGCCGACCCAGTAGCTGGGTATCTCCTGCACGTCGTTCACGGTGATCAGCGCCTCCTTGTCGGTGACGAACTCGGTGGTCGCCTTGTTGAAGTTGTTGGTGGTGGAGAAGGCGCGGTCGAGGCGGGTGAGGGTGCGCCGGGGCCCGACGATGCGGATCATCTGCGAGGCCGCGGCGCCGAGCAGGCCGGTCTTCCAGCCACGAATCGCCGACAGCCCGAGCAGCCGAAGTTGCTCGATGCGCGGCTCCCCGGGCCATCCGCCCTCGGCGATGATCTCCATGTACTTCGTCATCTCCAGCGCGGGCACCGCGGGCGGGAGCTTGTCGACGTTGAGCCCCGCGGCCTTGAGCCGGGCGCGCGTGTCGGGCGTGAAGCGCTCGCCCATGCCCTTGATGTACCCCTCGATGAGCGAGGGGAAGACGAGGCGATCGTCACTTGCCATTGGCGATGTCCCGCAGCCCGAGCTGGCGCACCAGCGTGCCGTCGAAGAAGCCGTTGGGGTTGAGCGCGCGGTACGCCGAGACGAACTGCCCGACCGCCGGGCCGTACACGCTCTGGAACCGCGCGCGCCCCATGGGGTTCTGCTGGCCCCAGTGCGGCCGCCCGCCCCAGGTGTCCATCATGTAGCCGGCGTAGCGATCGAGGGTCTCCTTGGCGTTGGGCGTGCCCTTCATCACCGGCACCTCGAGCATGATGGTGTCTCGGCCGAACTGGGGCGACAGGTAGTCCTGCGAGCCCTTCACCCAGCGCATGCCGATGGGCGAGCTGACCCACTGGTTCGCCGCGGTCCACGCGTTGAGCTGCTTGATCAACTCCGGGAAGACCTGCTCGACCTTCGAGGCGTCGAAGCCCAGGCTCGAGGCCTCCACGGGAATGGTGTTCGGCGCGCCGAAGTCGAGCGCCTCGTACGACGGCATCACCACGTTCGCCGCGGCACAGCTCTGCAGCGCGGTGTCCATCAAGAAGGGAATGGCCTGCGGCGCGATGGAGATGAAGAGGCGGATGAGCTCGGTGAAGGGGTTCATGCCGCCCAGCAACACGCCCAGCCCCCGCATGCCCGAGCGCTGCGTGGCGGTGGTCTTCGACAGCCGCGTCACCACCACCGTGGGGTCCGTCTTCCCGACCGGGAGGTACGGGTTGATCCACACGTGCACCGAGTGGATCGCCGGGTCGACCAGCCACTGCTTCACGTTGGGCCACGACTGGCCCCAGGTGGTGAAGAGCCGCGTCTCCTCGAGGAAGAAGGCGGGCTGGGTGCGCGCGACGACGGCGTAGATGATGCCGAGGTTGCCCTGGCCGCAGCGCACGGCGTGGAACAGCCCATCGTCCTGCACGAGGTCGAAGGTCGGCGCCGGGTAGCGCGCCCGCCACTTCGCGGAGTCCGACAGTCCCTGCGTCCGCTCGATGCGCACCAGCCGCGCCTGGTTGCTGTCGTTGAGCGTCACCAGCTCGATCGCTTCGACCTGCGACGAGATGCCCTGGATCGACAGGCCCGAGCCATGGCCGCCGCACGACGCGCAGCCCATGTACGTCAGGCCGCCGAAGCCCGGCTGCTGCAGCACCGCGCGGCCTTGCGCAGTGAGCGCGGCGTTGAGCTTGTCGAAGGTGATGCCCGCCTGGAACCGCACCAGCGAGTTCGCCGCCGGCGCGTTGGGCCCGAAGGTGTCGTCCTCGAGCGGCAGCACGTCGTCGAGCCCGATGCAGTGCACCAGCCAGTCGGGAGTGCCCGCGGTGGTCGAGAAGCCCCAGCCGTCGCCCATCGCCTTGAGCGTGCGGTACTGCGTCGCGCCGTCCTGCACCGTGCGCAGCAGCGTGTCGAGGTTGGCCGGGCTCTTGATGGCCCGCGGCATCGGCATCGAGGTGTTGTGGTACTCGTAGTCAGCGCCCGGCTGCAGCACGCGGTACGCCGGCGCGAAGGCCGGGTCGCGCACCAGGGTCGGCCGCGCCTGCCGGCCGAGATCCGGTTCGCTGCGGAGCATCTGCACCAGCGACGCCGCGTTCGCCGCTGAGGGGTTTTGCTGCATCGTCTTCAACTGCGCGAGGTATTGAGGAACAGGCATGGCTGTCGTGTCCTTCGGAGGCGAGCGGGAGCGAGAGGGAGAAGAGCGGAGGCGACTTCAGAGACCGTCGCAGCGGCGCACGTCGGCCGGCGTCGTCGCCGAGCGCGCACAGCTCATGAACGGCGCGTCGGTGTTGCGGCAGCGGGTGATGCAGCGCTCGCGAAAGGCCTTGGTCTCGAACTCCCCGCCGGCGAGCGCGCCTCCGTAGCGGGTGCAGTCGGGCGTGCAGACGTCAGGCGTCTCGGCGCACGCGGCCGAACCGGGCACCACGTGCATCGGCTTGCCCTCGTCGAGCTTCTTCGGCTCGGCCTCGGTGCAGCCGTAGGTGATGGGGCGGGCGGTGATGCTGACGCAGTGGTTGCCGTCCTGCTCCTGCTCGATGACCGCGGCGACGA
>JBBRUE010000003.1:0-32107 GCA_038248085.1 Myxococcales bacterium
CATGTCACCGGCATGCGAGCGCGAAGCCTCGCCGCTCTGGAAGAGCACCACCGGCACCGTCGCGCCGAGCTCGAGCCACGGCAGCACCGAGGCCGCAGCCGAGAGCGACGCCGTCAACCGGTGTTCGACCAGCGTGGCCTTCAGCGCGCCACCCTCGAAGTACTTGAGCGGCGCGTGTTGGTACCCCAGCGACAGGGCGACGCGGAAGTCGTGCGGCGCCAGCAGGTCGGCGCCCCCTACCACCAGCCCGCCGCGGGCCGAGGGGTTCAAGGTCAACTGCTCGAGCTCGAAGTTGCCGACCGCGACCTGGGCCCCGGCCTGCGCTGCGACGAGGGCCACCATCAACCCCACCGACGCGCCTGCTCTCCGGGGGGAACCCTTCTTCCCGCGACGCCGCGCGAGGAGCGCCATCGCCAGCACCGCGAGCACGCCGACCGGCGCCTCCGCGCTCGAGCTGCACCCGATGCCGCCCCCGAAGTCGACCACCGGCCGCTCGACGGTGAGCACCTCGTCACCTGACCGGTAGACCTCCTGGCCGTCGGCGCCGGTGACGCCGATCGACACGCGGTGCTCGCCGGCCCCGAGCATGGGGAGCGTGTAGGACCACGCGCCGTCGGCGCCCGCGGTGGTGCTGCCCACGAGCTTCCCGTCGACGTAGATGTTCACCGTTGCTCCCGGCGTCGCCGTCCCCTCCAGCGACCCGTTGTCGGTCGAAGACGCCGAGCCCGGCGTCGCCAACGTGCCGCTGGCGGTCTGCACCTCGAAGGCCCCGGCGGTGGGCGCGCTGACGTTCCCCGCGGCGTCGCGCGCGGTGGCGGACAGCGCGTGCGCGCCCTCGGAGAGCGCCGGGGTCGCAGGGCAGGTCCAGTGGCCACTTGCATCCGCGATCGCGACACAGACCGGCTTCCCGTCGAGCGACACCGACACCGTGCTGCCCGGCTCGGCGCTGCCCGCGATGACCGCGGTGTTGGACCCGAGGCGACCCGACGGCCCCGAGATGAGCGGAGACGCGGGCGCCTGGGTGTCGATGGAGAAGTTGCTGGTGACGACCGTGCTCTCGTTGCCGGCGTCGTCGATGCTGGCGACCTGCACCGTGTGCGGGCCGTCTTCGAGCGTGCGCGGCGGCGCGCAGGTGTAGCGGCCCGCGGCGTCGGCCACCGTGGTGCACAGCAGCCACCCGTCGACGGACACCCGCACCGTGCTGCCGGGTTCAGCGAGGCCCGCGAGCACCTGCGGCGACGCGGTCAACTGCGCGTTGGGCACGGGCGCGTCGATGCTGGGCATCACGGGCGGCATGGTGTCGAGGGTGAAGCTCCGCTCGACCATCGGGCTCACGTTGCCCGCCGCGTCGCGCTGGGTGAGGGCCAACGTCACCTCGCCATCGGGCAGCGCGACGTCCGGCGTGCAGGTCCACAGGCCGTCGGCGTGCACCACCGCCGTGCACAACACCTGCGTGCCGCGCGCGATGGTGATGGTCGCACCGGGCTCACCCGTGCCTGACAGCATCGGGCGCGCGGTGTTGAGCTTCGCCCCGGCTTCAGGGCCTTCCCACGCGGCGACCAGCGGCGCGGTGACGTCGATGGTGAACGCCCGCGCGTCGACCTCGCCGCCGACGAAGCCGCGCACGTCGACCAGCACGGCGCTGACGGTGTGCGGCCCTTCGGCCATCACCGCGGTGCAGGACCACGTGCCATCGGTGAGCACCACGGCGTCACAGACCGGAACGCCGCCCTCGGTGACGCGCACGGTATTTCCCGCCTCGGTGTCGGGAGCCGTGCCCGAGAGCGCCACCTGCGTCGAGGGCAGGAAGGCGTCCGCCGCGGGCTGGGCGATGACCGGCGAGGGGATCGCCTTGCGGATGTCGATGATCAACGTGACCTCCTGCGCACCGGCGGCGTTGCTGACACGCTCGACCACCAGGAAACGACCGGGCGCGCTGGGCGTGCCCGAGAGCTCCGCGCCGTTGAGTGACAGTCCCGGCGGGAGGTTCGACGCCCCGAGCACGAGCGGCTGAGTGCCGGTCGCGGTGAGCGGGAAGACGAAGGGAGTGCCCACCACGCCCGACACCAGCAGCACGTTGGTGATGGCCGGTCGCGTGCGCGCGGTGATGACGAGGGTTCGGCTGTTGGAGCCCGTGTCGTTGGTGGCGAAGAGCGTGACCGACGTCACGCCATCGGCCGGCGGCGTGCCGCTGAGGACCCCGGAGCCCGCGTCGAACGAGAGCCACGACGGCAGGGCGCCGGTCGAGAAGACCAGCGGCGCGGTGCCAGTGCCGGTGAGCACGAAGGAGAAGGCCTCACCGACTACCGCGGGTACGGCGGTGGCCGAGGTGAGGGCTGGCCGCGTGCGCGCGGTGATCACCAGAGCGCGGCTGTCGCTGCCCGCGGCGTTGCTCGCGTCGAGGGTGACGGTGAAGACCCCATCGGCGGTGGGCACGCCCGAGAGCACGCCGGTCTGCGCGTCGAAGGTGGCCCACGCGGGCACCCCGGTGGCCGAGAACGTGACGGGCCCGGTGCCAGTCGCGGTCAGCGCGTAGTCGAAGCGCTCGGTGACGAGCGCCGAGCCCACCACCGACGAGGTGATGACCGGCACCGCGCGCACCGTGATGGCGAGCTGCTTCAGGTCGCTGCCCACCGCGTTGGTGGCGGACAGGGTGATGCGCTCGTCGAGGTCGCTGGTGGGCGTCCCCGAGATGACGCCGGTCGACGCATCGAAGGCGGCCCACGACGGCAGCGCGGCGACCTCGAGGGTCATCGGCGCCGTGCCGCTCGCGGTCAGCGTGTACGAGAAGGGCTGGCCCACCACCGCCACCGCGTCGAGCGCGGAGCTGATCACCGGCCGCGCGCGCACGGTCAGCACGAGCGACTTCGCGTCACTCCCGGCGGCGTTGCCCGCACCGAAGGCGATGGTGAAGGTGCCGTCGGCCGGCGGCGTGCCGGAGAGGACGCCAGTCGAAGGGTCGAACGAGGCCCACGCCGGGAGCCCACTGGCCGACAGCGTGACCGGGGCGGTGCCGGTGACGATCAACGTGTAGCCGAAGAGGTCACCAGCGAGGGCCGACTCCACCAGCGACGAGGTGATGGCCGGGCGGGTGCGCACGGTGAGCACCAGCGACTGCACGTCGCTGCCTGCGGCGTTGGCGACACCGAGCGCGATGGTGAATTCGCCGTCGGCGGTCGGGGTGCCCGAGAGGACGCCGGTACCCGCATCGAAGGAGGCCCAGGCCGGGAGCCCCGTCGCCGAGAACGTCCACGGCGACGTGCCGCTCGCGGTCACGGTGTAGCTGAACGCGTCGCCGACGATGGCCGAGGCGCTGCCCGCGGAGGTGATGACCGGCGCCGTGCGCACGGTGATGACCAGCGACCTCGAATCGCTGCCCACCGCGTTGTCGGCGCCGAGCGTGATGGTGAACGTGCCGTCGGCGACGGGAGTGCCCGAGAGCACCCCGCTGCTCGCGTCGAACGAGGCCCACGCGGGGACTCCGCTGGCGGAGCGCGTCACCGGCGCGGTGCCGGTCGCGGTGAGCGCGTAGCTGAAGGGCACGCCCACGACGCCCGAGGCGGTGAGCGCCGAGGTGATGGCCGGCCGCGCGGCCACGGTGATGACGAGCGACTTCGCGTCGCTGCCCACGCCGTTGGTGACGCCGAGCGAGACGGTGAACGAGCCTTCCGCGGTCGGCGTGCCCGAGAGGACGCCGGTGGCCGTGTCGAAGGTGGCCCACGCGGGCAGCGAGCTCGCCGAGTGCGTGAGCGGCGCGGTGCCGCTGGCGGTCGAGGTGTAGCTGAAGGCGTCACCGACCAGACCCGACGCAGTGAGCGCCGAGGTGATGACCGGCCGCGCCCGGACGACGAGGGTGAGCGACTTCGCGTCACTGCCCCCGGCGTTGCTCGCGCTGAGCGAGATGGTGAACGACCCTTCGGCGTTGGGCACCCCGGAGAGGACGCCCGTGCCCGCGTCGAACGAAGCCCACGCGGGGAACCCGGAGGCCACGAGGGTGAGCGGCGCGGCCCCGTTCGCGGTCAGGGTGTAGCTGAACGCATCGCCCACCAGCGCCGACGCGCTGAGCGACGAGGTCACCGCGACCGGCGAGACGACGTCGAGCACCAGCGTCTTGCTGTCGGTGCCCAGCGCGTTGGTGGCGCTCACCGTGACGCTCGAGCTGCCGCCGAAGCTCGGGGTGCCCGAGAGGACGCCGGTGGCTGGATCGATCGACGCCCACGCGGGCAGACCAGTGGCGCCGAAGGTCATCGGCACCTGGCCACTCGCGGTGACGGCGTAGGTAAACGGAGCGCCGACCAGGCCGCTCGCGGTCAGCGCGCTGGTGATCAGCGGCGGCGTCGGGGTCGGGGGCGGCGCGACGATGGTGAGGGTGAGCGTCTTGCTGTCGCTGCCCAGGCCGTTGCTCGCGCCCATGGTCATGGTGAAGGTCCCCGCGGCCGGGGGCGTACCCGAGAGCAAGCCGCTGCCCACGTCGAAGCTCAGCCACGCCGGCAGCCCGCTCATCGCGCGCGCGATGGGCCCGGTGCCCTCGGCGGTCAGCGAATAGGTGAAGGGCTGGCCCGCGGTGCCGCTCCCGGTCAACGCGCTGGTGATGACGGCCGGTCCGTCGACGGTCAACACCAGCGACTGGGTGCTCGCGCCGACGCCGTTGGTGGCGCGCAGCCCGATGGAGATGGTCCCCGCGCTGGTGGGCGTGCCCGAGATGACCCCGGTCGCCGCGGTGAACGAGGCCCACGCCGGCAACGACGAGACGCTCAAGGTGATGGTGGCCGTGCCCGTCGCGACCAGGGTGTAGGTGAAGGCGCTGCCCACGGTGCTGCTCGCGAGCAGCGGCGAGGTGATGACCGGCGAACCGCCCACCGACACCGCCAGCACCTTGTAGTCAGAGCCGTACGCGTTGGTGGCGATGACCGGCACGTTGTAGACGCCCACCGCGCCCGCGCTGCCCGCGAAGAGGCCGGTGGTGGAGTTGAAGTACACCGTGCCCGGCAGGTTGCTGGCGTTGAACTGCAGCGGCAGGTCGCCGGTCGCGTTGACGTCGATGCTGCCCCACGCCGAGCCCGCGGCGGCGATGGTGTAGGTGAGCGCCGAGGTGATGGTGGGCGCCACGCCCGCGGTGATCACCAACTGCTGGGTCGCGGTGCCGTTGAGGTCGGTGGCCGAGAGGTCGATGGTGAAGACGCCGCTGGCGGGCGGAGTGCCCGAGAGCACGCCACTCGCCGCGTCGAAGCTGAGCCACGCCGGGAGGTTGGTCGCCCCGAAGGCGATGGGCGCCGTGCCCAGCGCGGTCACCGTGGAGCTGAAGGGGCGCCCGACGGCGGTCTTCGCGGTGGTGGGGCTGGTGAGGGCGATGGGGTTGGGGGTGAAGGTGCCGACCACGGTCTGACCGCTCGCGGCGGTGAAGGTGCAGGGGCCGCTGCCGCTGCAGGTGCCGCCGCTCCAGCCCGCGAAGACGGAGCCGGTGGCGGGCACGGCCTGGAGCGTCACCTGCGTTCCGCTGGCGAAGGCGACGGTGGTGGTGGTGCAGCCGACGCCGCACGCGACGCCCGACGGACTGGAGACGAGCGCGCCCTGCCCGCTGCCGTCGCGGGTGACGGTGACCTGGGCCATCGAGCCGGAGATGGAGTCGTCATCGCCGCTGCCGTTGTCGAGCCCGTATGACTCGACGGTGCCGGCGGGCGCGGTGGCGAGCGCGGTAAAGCTGATCAACCCGATGCCCGAGCCGCTGACGACGTCGGCCTCCACGGTCCAGGTGACGCTCTTGCCCGGGGGGAGCGTGGCGGTGGTGTTGAGCGCGCCCACGCCCGACGCCGCGCCGCATGAGGCCCCGCTCTGCGCGGTGCAGGTCCACGCGAGGTTGATCAACTGCGCTGGCGCGTTGGAGACCACGCCCGCGCCGGTGGCCGTCGCCGAGCCGCCGTTGCGCACGGTGATCGACCAGGTGCCGTGCTGGCCCCAGCTCACGCTCGAGGCCGCGTCGTCGACGCTGGTGACGAGGTCCACGTACTGCGTGGTGCCGCCGGTGGTGACGTTGGTGGTGACCAGCGGCCCGGTGAGGGGCTGCTCCTGGTTCGACTGGCTGAAGTACCACCCGTGGCGAATGGCGCCGGTCGCGGTGGCGTCGGCGCGCACGGTGACCTTCACGGTGCGCGAGCCCCCGGCCGGGACCGCGCCGAGATCGCAGGTGACGGTGCCCCGCGTGCCGACAGTCGGCGCGGTGCAGGTGACGCCCGCGGTGTCGATCGAGCGGAAGGTGACGCCGGCCGGGAGGTACGAGGTGAGCTTGGTGCCCGTCGAGGTGGCGGTGCTCCCGTTGAGGACGCGGTAGCTGTACTGGAAGTCGCTGCCCGCTTCGACGCTGTCCGGCCCACTGCCGTAGACCACCAGCCCGGGGATGTTCGAGCCGAAGCTGTCGATGATCGCCTCGCCCCAGTGGCCGCCCTGTGCGCACCCGCCGGCGATGATGGTGGCGGTGACGGTGTCGCCGATGCTCACCGCGGCGCGCGAGAGCGGGAGGTCGAACAGCAGCCAGTCGGTATAGACGACCGAGCCCGCCGCGTTGGTCTGCCACGGCACGCCCGCCTCGTTGGAGAAGTTGAAGCGGCTGGCGAGCGTGGTGCCCTTCGTCGTGTTGGTGATGGTGACGAAGTAGTAGGGCTGCTCGCGCAACGAGTGCCCCGGGTTCTGCAACACCGGCAGCACCACGAAGCGCACGTGCACCAGGCCGTCGGCGGGGTCGATGTCGGCGGTGGTGACGAGCGACGACTGGGTGACGCGGTTGGCGTTGTAGCTGGCGCCCAGCTCGTTCACGACCGCGGCCCAGCTGCCGAAGCGGGGGTACCGCGCCGACTCCGCCGCCGCGAGCCCGGGGGGGATCAGCGAGTACGGGGTCGCGCCGTTGTAGACGTTGGTCTTCGCCAGGCCACCTGCGCGCAGGCCGAGCTGGGACTCGGCGGTCACCGGGTACACCGTCACCCCGGGCGTCGGGGCGGTCAGCGCGGTGGTCAGCGTCCAGTTGGCGAGGGTGCCTGACTCGAAGCCGGAGTTGGCGAAGAGCGCCGCCTCGTTCGCGTGCGTTTGCGCGTGCGGAGGGAGTGAATCAGTCGCCGGTGTCGAGCCCGTGCAGCCGGGAATCGAGACGAGCGCGAAGCTGAAGACGGCGAGAGCAGCGCAGCGGCGAAGCATCGTATTCATGGGATCCCGTGCAGAGAGTGCAGGGGCGCATTGCCACCTACAGGCCAACCCCCGGGACCAACGAGTTGAGGTGCTTGGCACGTCGAGGGTGGAGTCGGCCCACACCCGCCGTCAGGAAGCTGGCCGGGGACAGCGGGTAGAGTCGCGCAACGAATGCGGATCGCCGTCCTCGACGACTACCAGCAGGTCTTCCGCTCCCTCGAGGCGGCGCGGAGGCTCGCGGGCCACGAGGTGGTGGCCTTCGCCGACGCCGTGCGAGGCCCCGACGCGCTCGCCGCGCGGCTGGCGGGCTTCGACGCCGTGCTCCTCACCCAGCAGCGCACCGCCTTCCCGCGCGAGGTGGTGGAGGCGCTCCCCGCTTCGCTGAAGCTGATCAGCCAGACGGGCCGAGGCAGGGCTCACCTCGACCTCGAGGCGTGCGCGCGGCGCGGCATCCGGGTTGTCGCAGCGGGCCAGGGCGACCCCTCAGCGCCAGCGGAGCTGACGTGGGCCCTCATCCTCGCGAGCCGCCGACACCTCGTCGCGGAAGCGGAGTCACTGCGCGGGGGCGGTTGGCAGACGACGCTGGGGATCGGGCTCGCGGGGAAGACGCTCGGGGTGTGGGGCTTCGGTCGCATCGGCGCGCGCGTCGCGGAGGTCGGCCGCGCGTTCTCGATGCGCGCGCAGTGCGGGCTTTGCCATCGCCGGCTCGCGGGCCGCGCTGTTCTCCGAGAGCGACGTGCTGACGCTGCACCTCCCGCTGGTGGCGGAGACGAAGGCGCTCGTCACCCTCGACGACCTGCGCGCGATGAAGCCGGGAGCGCTCCTGGTCAACACCAGCCGCGCCGGGTTGATCAGCCCCGGGGCGCTCGAGCGTGCCCTCGAGCTCGGCACCCCGGGCTTCGCCGCCCTCGACGTGTTCGACGAAGAGCCGACGCCTCCGGGACTCGCGCTGCTGCAGCGACCGAACGTGCTGGCGACCCCGCACCTCGGCTACGTCACGAGGGAGACGTACGAGCAGTACTTCGGCGCGGCGATCACCGGGCTCCTCGGCGGCTGAGGCTCGCAAGGTCCTGAGTGCCCAACCCGCGGGGCACGGGTGCTACAAACCACCCCATGTTCACCGGAGAAATTCAGCGAGCCCGCAGCAAGCGCCCCCTCTTCATCTTCCTGGGCTTCATCGCCCTCGTCGGCGTCCTCGTGCTCCTGGTGCCGATGCCGCGCACCGTGAAGAGCACCTTCGTCTTGCTGCCCGCGAGCACGGTCGAGCTCGTCGCTCCTCGCGACGGCGTCATCGCGGAGCTCGTCAGCGCGAGCGGCTCGACCGTCGGCAAGGGGTCGATCATCGCGAAGTACGACGTCGCCGACGCCGAGAAGCAGGTGCCCGAGCTCGAGAAGAAGCTCGCGGCCCTCGAGCAGTTCAAGGCGGCGGGTGGCAAGCCCACCCCGAAGGCGAAGGCGGCGCTGACGAAGGCCGAGGGGGCGCTGAAGGCCTCCGAGGCCGCGCTGGAGAAGGCGACGAAGGCCGCGAAGGGCAAGACGACGCCCGCGGTCACCGCCGCGCAGAAGAAGCACGACGCCGCCCAGGCAGCGCTCGACACCGCGCGCGCCGCGGTGGGCCCGGCGCCTGAGCAGCTCGAGCCCGAGCTGACTGCCGCCCAGGCCGCACTCACCTCCCTCAAGGCGGAGATCGCCGCGGCCGTGGTGCTCGCCCCGGGCTCCGGCGTACTGACGCTCGAGGGGCTCGACAAGGGCGCCACCCTGAAGGCCGGCGCGAGGCTCGGCGTCGTCGACGACGTCTCGAAGCTCCGCGCCCAGGTGAAGGTGCCGGCCGGGGAGCCGATCAAGAAGGGCCAGGGCGTCGAGCTGGTCTTCCCCACTTCCAGGAAGCACGTGCTGTTCGGTGGCGAGGCGAAGGGCGACGTCGCTGAGGGCGAGATCGACAACGCGAATGGCGAGTTCAAGGCAGGCACGACGGGCGAGGCGGACATCGAAGGCGAGCAGCGGTCGGTGATCGGCCTCTGATGTCGGCAACCTGAGCGTACGTGGGACCACCCGCGCGCCAGAAGGACTATGGAGCGGCCATGTTCGGACGTCGGACCCTGCTGCTCCTCACGCTGGCCCCGCTCGCCGCCCTCGCCCAGGACGCGGTGAGTGGCCGAGACGTCTACGGGCCGTGTGCCGGTTGTCATGGCGGCAACGGCGAGGGCGGCAAGGGCGGCGCCTACCCTCGCCTCGCCGGAATGTCCGCGTCGTACCTCGTCGACCAGCTCAAGCTGTTCCAGGATCGCAAGCGCAACAACCTGCCGATGTTCCCGTACACCGAGCGCCGCGAGCTCTCCGAGGGCGACATGAAGGACGTCGCCGCGTACCTCACGAAGATCGTGCTCCCCACGCGCATGCCGGAGTTCAAGCCGACGGACGGCGCGCTCGAGCGCCTCAACGCCGCGGGGCGCGTGCTGGTCGTGCCGCGCGTCGCGGGTGACGTCGAGAACGGCAAGGCGGTCTACCGGGAACTCTGCGCGTCGTGTCACGGCCGGAACGGGCGCGGCAACAAGACCTTCCCGATGCTGGTGGGCCAGTACCCGAATTACCTCCAGCGCATGGTGGCCTCATTCACCCGCAAGGAGCGCTCCCACGACGAAGACGAGCCCGGCGAAGGGTCGCTCAAAGAGCTCGACCCGAAGGACATGAAGGACATCCTCGCGTGGCTCACCTCGATCCAGGACCAGGACGAAGCCGAGCCCGCCGCGAAGTAGCAACCGCAAAGCGCTGCTACTTCTAGCCGAAGCCCACATAAGCATCTCTATCGAACCAAAAGTCGGCGGTGTATCTCGGGGCGCATGAACTCGCTGCGCGCTTCAGCGCTCCTGCTCGTCGCCTTCGCCAGCTGCGCCCCGTTCGTCGACATTCCAGGGCCCGAGGTGCCTGACGCGGGTTCGGGTGATGACGCTGGCGCGCTCGAGTCCGATGCCGGCGCCCTGGTGTCCCGCGACGCCGGCGCCACGGAGGATGCAGGCCCGGGGGAAGACGCCGGCATGGCAGAAGACGGAGGGCTCGCGCTGCTCGACGCAGGCACGATCGAGACGTGCAGTTCGTGTCACGGCAGCGCTGCCAACGCCGCCCCACCTCGCGACACCGCGGGCCGCAGCGACCCGGCGCTGATCACCGTCGGGGCCCACCAGGCCCACTTGCGCAGCAGCGCGTGGCACCGCGACGTGCTGTGCGCCGATTGCCACCTGGTGCCATCGACCACCGACGCGCCGGGCCACCTCGACCCCGCTCCGGCGGAGCTCGTCTTCAGCGCGCTCGCCAACCAGGGCGTGACGGCCACGTGGGCGAACGGCGCGTGCACCACGTACTGCCACGGCCCCACGCTCGCGGGTGGCCTGGCTCCGACGCCCGCGTGGACGCGTGGCGCGACGACGCCGGCGGACTGCATCGACTGTCACGGGCTCCCTCCGCCGCCACCGCACCCGCGCGCGACGGCCTGCTCCACCTGCCACCCCAACGTGCGCGCCGACCTCACCTTCGCGCAACCGCAGCAGCACATCGACGGCGTGCTCGACCTCACCAGCCTGCCCTGCGGCCTCTGTCACGGCGTCCCGCCCACCACCGGGGCGCACCTCGCGCACTATGGAGAGCAGGCCAGCCCGCCCCGCGCGCTGTACGGAGACCTCCGCATCCTCGAGGACTTCCAACCGGACGGCGGCGCGACGTACCTCTTCGGCTGCGGCCAATGTCACCCGCTCGAGCTCTCGAAGCACCTCGACGGCGTGGTGCAGGTCGAGCTGCACGACCCGGCGGCGCCGATGGGTTCGCTCAAGGCGCGCAACCCGTCGACCGCCGCGTACGCCGGAGCGCCCGCGCGCACCTGCGCCAACGTGGCGTGCCACTCGAGCGGCGAAGAGGCACCGGCGTACGTCACCACGCCCGGCTGGAACTCCCGCGTGAACCCAGGGTGCGACGGCTGTCACGGCAACCCGCCGCGCTACCCGAGCACCGACGCGGGCGTCACCAACGGCCACCTGTGGGTCGACCGCACCGGGTGGGAGTACGGGCACTTCGGCGGTCTCATGGAGTCCCACGGCGGTCCCGGCGCGGGCGCCATCACCTGCCAGGCGTGCCACTTCGACACCGTCGACCCCGCGAACACCGGGCCCTCCGGCTTCTATTACCTCGACACCACCGGCACCTACGCTGTGCCCGGAGGCAACCGCGGCTTCACGTGCGCCAACGCCTCGTGCCACACCGCGAGCTCCCCCGTCGCGCCGCTGGGCGTCGGCCGGGTGCTCCCGCTGCGACACGTCAACGGGCGCCGCGACGTGGTGTTCGACAGGCGCACCGCGCTGCCTGCGAGCTACGACGGCGGCATCCCGACGCCCCCGACGAGCCCGTTCTGGATGTGGGGCGCGTGGAGCGGCGGGGTGGTGGAGAAGGACCTCGTTGCCGCGACGTACCAGCCGGTCACGAAGACCTGCACCAACGTCTCGTGCCACCAGGGAATCCTGGTCTCCAGCCCCGCGCCGCGCACCGTGGCGCAGTGGGGGGTGCCCGGCGCCGACCCGGAGCCCTGCAACTACTGTCACTGAGCCACGCGACCAGGAACTGCGGCACAGGCGGTGAGCGGCGGGCGAAGGAGCGCACGCCGGTGCTCGCCTCCAGCAGGCCCCTCACCATGCGCGTTTCGTCACGAGGGCGCTCGGCGACGGGCAGGGGTCTGCGGACGCATCAACGTGGTTGACAGGTCGGCTACGAGCGCGTGGGCGTGAGGTGATTGACCGGCCCGATGCCCTGGCCCACCGCCGGCGGATCCTTCAGCGCGCGCGTCAGCCATTCCTTCGCCCCGCGCACCGCGTCCTCGAGCGTGCGGCCCTTCGCGAGCCCCGCGGTGATGGCCGCCGAGTACGTGCAGCCCGTGCCGTGGGTGTGCGTCGTCGGCACGCGCGGCCCGCGGAAGTGGGTGAGCCGACCGTCGTGGAACAGCACGTCGATCGACTCGGGCCCGGTGAGGTGGCCGCCCTTCACCAGCACCGCCTTCGGTCCGCGCCGCGCCAGCGCCTCGGCCGCCGCCTCCGCCTGGGCGAGCGTCTCGACCGGAGTGCCCAGCAGCGCCGCCGCTTCCTGCGTATTCGGCGTCAGCAACGTCGTCACCGGCAGCAGCACCTTCAGCAACGCGTCCTGCGCGTCGGCCGCGAGCAGCGCGTGGCCGTGCTTGCTCACCATCACCGGGTCGACCACCAGCGGCACGCCGAAGCGCAGCGCCGCGACCACGCGAATGACGTCGGCGTTGCCCAGCGCGCCCGTCTTCACCGCGCCCGGCTTGATGTCCGCGAGCACCGCCTCGACCTGCTGGCGCACGAGCTCGGCTGACATCACCTCCACGCGCGCCACCGACACCGTGTTCTGCACGGTGAGCAGCGTCACCGCCGCCATGCCGTACACGCCGTGCTGGTGAAACGTCTTGAGGTCAGCCTGGAGACCCGCGCCGCCCGAGGGATCGCTCCCGGCGATGGTCAGCGCGATGGGGAGAGGTGTGCGGTCGTCGGGCAAGGAAGACTCCTTCTGATGCCGGCCGCTCACGCGAGCAGGTCGGCGAGCTTGAGCATGGCCGTGCGCATGCGGGTCTTCACCGTGCCCAGCGGCGTGCCGGTCTCGGCGGAGATCTCACTCTGCGACAGGCCGCGATCGTACGCGTGCTCCAGCACCTGCCGCTGCTCGGTGGGCAACAACGCCAGCGCGTCCCGCAGCCGCTTCGCCTCGCGACGGGCCACCAGCCGGTCATCGGGGGCCGCCACGACGTCCGTCACCGGTTGCGCGACGAGGTGGTCGGCGAGTCGTCCGCGCGCGCCGTTCTGCCGGAGCCGATCGATGGCCCGGGTGCGCACCATGGTGAGGATCCACCGCTCAGGCGCGGCGCGGCGCGGGTCGTAGCGGGTCGCGCTGCGCCAGACGTCGAGGAAGGTGTCCTGGACGATCTCCTCGGCCTCGGCGTCGCTGCGCAACACGCGCCGGGCCACGCCGAAGGCCCGCGGAGCAAACCGCGCGTAGAGCTCGGCGAGCGCGCTCTCTTCGCCGCGAACGATGCGGTCGAGGAGCGTCTGGTCGTCGATCTCTGTCAGGGCGGCTCCTCCGGCGATCAGCCCGGCATGAGTGCATTGACCGACGCGCACACGCAACCGATTCCACCGAAGGCCACGAAGCCGTGTTCGCTGTCGGGCGCCATGTCCTGGACCTCGCCGCGCCACACCTCGACCCCGCCCGTGTCCCGGTAGCCGCCCTCGAGCACCAACACCCGCTCCGGACCGAAGTGCGGGTGCAGGGGGAAGGTGGCGCCGGGCGCGAGCTTCACCAACGCGGTCAACGCCTCGGCCACCTTCGGCCCGGGGTTCACGGGAATCAGCAGCACGCCTTCCGCTGGCCCCGCTTCCCACCCCTCGTCACGCTCGGCGCGGAGCAACAACGCCGCGGCGGCCTCCGTCGAGAGGTCGAACAACGCCGCCACCTGCGCGGTGAAGTAGTCGAGGCGTCCCGAGCGCGCCCGGGCGAGCAGGCGCTCCACCGCTCCGCTCGGCGCTGCTTCGGCGATGCGGCCCACGGTGCCTCCCTCGAGCGCGTCGATCGCCTCCCCCAGCTTCGGCGCGGCCCCGGCGCACGCGGCGCAGCGACGCACGTGCTCGAGCGCGGCCTGGCGCTCCGCCTCCGAACCGCCCGCGGTCCACAGCATCACCAGCTCGTCGTGGGGCTCGCTCACTCCGACACTCCTGGACAGCGTTACGGACCTGCGCGGCCTGGTGGATTGCTCCGTCCAGACGCGTCGCCAACCGTAGGCCATTCCGGCGGTGTCGGCCCCCTCCGCACGGCACACCGGCGTTGCGTGCGTCCCCGCCCGGCCGTTGCTACACCGCGCGCCATGCGCCTCCACTCGCTGCTCCTGACTGCAGTGCTCGTCCTCACCGCCTGCCCGGCGGAGAAGCCGGCCGCGACGCCCGAAGTGAAGCCCGCCACCCCGCCCGCCGCCCCGGCGCGCTCCGGCAAGGTGACGCTGCTCATCACCGGCCACGAGACCGGGCTGCTGCCGACCAAGGCGCCGCGGCTCATCGCGCAGTGGAAGAAGAAGGAAGGCTGGCCCGACGCGCTCGCCTTCTCGACCGGTGACTCGTTCTCCGGCGCGGTGCTCTCGTCGCACTTCTTCGGTGCGCCCACCGCCGAGGTGATGAAGGCGCTGCAGTACAAGGCCTCCGCGCTCGGTAACCACGACCTCGACCTCGGCTTCGACACCCTCAAGGCGTTCCGCGAGACCTCGGGCCTCACGCTCCTGGCCGCGAACCTGAAGGACAAGCCCGACTCCGACCAGCCGCTGAAGCTCGCGCCCTCCGTCCTCGTCACCCGCGAGAACGTGAAGGTCGGCGTCATCGGGTTGACCAGCGTGAAGACCGTCACCACCACCGTGTCCGAGCGAGCCTCGGGTCTCACCCTCATTCCCCTCGACGCCGCGATCGGCCCCGCCCTCGACGGCCTGAAGAAGGACGCCCCCGACGTGGTGGTGGCGCTCATCGACGACTGCTTCAACACGCTCCAGCCGGTGCTCGCCGTGCACCCCGAGTGGAAGATCGACCTCGTGGTCGGCACCCGCTGTGACGGCCCGCAGGACGACCTCAGCGGCGCCACCAAGTACTTCTCGGTCGGCGACGACCTCGCCAACTACGTCTCCGCCGCCTTCGTGCTCAACGCCGACGGCACGAAGTCGCTCACCGCCAGCCGCAAGGACGTCTCGCCGAAGGGCGACGAAGACGAGGACCTCCTCTCGCTCCGCGACCGCTGGCAGAAGAAGCTCGACGAGGAGCTCGGCCAGAAGATCGGCTTCACCAGGAGCGGCTACAAGGAAGACGCGGTGCAGCTCCGTACCCTGGTCGCCACCGCGCTGCGCGACGAGTCGAAGGCCGACGCGGCGATGATCAACCAGAAGGGCATCCGCGCGGCGCTGCCGAAGGGCCCCATCACCCGCGCCAGCGTCTACGACCTCATCCCCTTCGAGAACGCGGTGCTGGTGGTCAAGGTCAAGGGCGAGGTGCTCACCAAGTTCAAGTCGAACCCCGCGGCGTTCCTCCTGCTTCCAGCGAAGCTCGAGGCCGACAAGGACTACCTCCTCGCCACCACCGAGTACCTCTACTTCGGCGGCGACGGCCTGGGCCTCGAGTTCGTCGCGCCCGACCCTCAGCTCACCGGCCAGGTGTGGCAGACGCCGGTCATCGAGTGGCTCGCCAGGCAGGGCAGCAGCGAGAAGAAGCCGCTCGAGAAGCTCCTCAAGTAACCGCGATGAAGGTCACCACCTGGAACGTCAACGGCGTGCGGGCGCGCGAGTCGGAGGTCTACGACTGGGTGCGCCTCGAGAAGCCCGACGTGCTGTGCCTGCAGGAGATCAAGGCCTCGCCGCAGCAGGTGCCGGCCAGCCTGCAGGCCCTCGACGGGTACTGGACGTACTGGCACGGCGCCGCCGGGTACTCGGGCGTGGCGCTGTTGATCGCCAGGACCTTCGCCCCCGAACGCCCGCTGATCACCCACCCCGCCTTCGACCACGAGGGCCGCATCGCGGTGGTGACGCTCGGCGAGCTGCTGGTGGCGTCGATCTACGTGCCCAACGGCGGCAAGGACTTCTCGGCCAAGGTGCGCTTCCTCGAGGCGCTGGAGCACTTCGTCGCCGAGCGCCACGCCGAGGGCAAGCGGCTGGTGCTGTGCGGTGACTTCAACGTCGCCCGCACCCCGATGGACGTGCACGAGAAGCTCCGCGACCCCCACCTCATGGGCCAGACCGACGGCGAGCGCGCGCTGCTCGAGAAGATCATCGGCCGCGGGCTGACCGACCTCGGGCGTCACTTCGCCCCCACCGACGACGCCCTCTTCACCTGGTGGGCGCCCTGGCGGCAGTACCGCGAGAAGAACATCGGGTGGCGCCTCGACCTCGTGCTCAGCAGCGACCCGGTGACCAAACAGGCCACGCGCTGCACCGCGCTGCGGGAATTCGGCACCAGCGACCACGGGCCAGTGACGGCGGTGTTCGAGGGTCCGCTCTTCGACCCCACCACGGTCGAGCCTGGCCGCGAGCCGGAGAAGAAACCCAGCGGCGCCCCCCAGCTCGATCTCTTCGGCTGATTCTTGCGGCCTCCCCGGGAACGGGGAGGGCGAGCACCCGCGCACGGCCGATGCAGCGGCGAGACCCTCGAAAGAGGAGGTCTCCCATGGCGCATGAAATCGTGACGGCCCACCTGCCTGCCAGCGATGGAGTGTCGATTCGCGCGGTGATCCCGATGTCCGAGCTGTCGGACTTCTTCGGCCCCGCGTTCCACGATTTGAGCGAGGCGATCAGCGCGGGTGGGGCCTCTCCGGCGGGGCCGCCCTTCGCGCGCTACTACGCGGTGACCCCCGAGGCGGTGAACCTCGAGGCGATCATGGCCTGCGACCGCCCGGTACCCGGCCTGGGTCGCGCGCGGCCGATTCATCTCGAGGCGGCGCAGGCGGCCGTGGTGCGCCACACGGGCCGCTACGACAAGCTGAAGCCTGCCTACGACGCCCTCTCCGAGTGGATGAAGGAGAACGGCAAACATCCGAGCGAGGCGCCGCGGGAGGTCTACGTCACCGGCCCCGACGAAGTGCCGAACCCTGACGAGTGGGTCACCCTCGTCGAGCAGCCGATGGCCTGATCAGGTCGCGTTGTTGGAGCGCTCGGTGCGCCGCTGGTGGGCGAACAGCTCGCTGGTGGGGCCGGCGACCGCCAGGTCCCGCATGGGGCACTGCGTGCAGCTGAAGCACAACCAGCGCTTGTGCACCGACTCGTCGAGACACTCGGTGTAGTGCCCGCAGTACAGGCGGCGGTGCTGCGCGATGTCCTGCTCCGTGTGCAACGGAGCGTCGAGCGGGGTGGGCCACGGCCCGGTCTTCAACGAAAACAGCCCGCTCTTCGCTTCCAGTCCTTGAACCTTCTGATGCGTCACGTCGCTCCTCGAGCCAGGGGTGATCAGTACTCCACCGCTCCGGCTCTGCACGTACGCGTTCGACGCAGCCAGGTGGAAGAAATAGCGAATAGCAGGCGCAGGGCGTGCGCGCCTGCTTTGCGCACCGCGCATGCTCCGCCGTCCAGCGAGGGGCACTTTCTCCTCGTCCGCTCCGGGAGCGCCGGGTCTGTGCCTTGCACCAGCTTCGAGCCGGGGTGACGCCATGGCATTCGAAGACATCGTGGAAGAGGTCGCGGCAGCACTGGAGCGGGACGGCAGCGTTCGGGCGGTGTTCGGCGAGGCGGTGAAGCTGGAGCACCACACCATCGTGCCGGTCGCGGTGGTCACCGGAGGCGGCGGCGCGGGCGGGACGCAGGGGGAATACGAGACCTCCTTCTCGGGCGGCATGGGGCTCGGGCTCAACGTGCGCCCGGTGGGCTTCATCCACGAGACCGCCCAGGGCGTGGTCTTCACCCCCATTCACCTCGACGTGCGGAACAAGCCGGTGTGGACCGAGGCGGCGATCGGCGTGCGCAAGGCGGTCGATCTCGCCGCGTCGTTCGTGGACCAGTTCGTCCACCGCAAGCCGCTCAAGCCCTCGACGGCCGACGTCGCCAGCGAGCTGGGCTCCCCGAGTTGATGCAGAGCACCGCGCTGGCGCCTACGGAGTGAGCGCCTGCGTCACCCAGACCGCGCCCACCAGCCGGAAGTCGACGCGGCTGGGCGGCGGCCCGAGGGTGAGCCAGTCGACCTCCGCCACGTCGACCGAGACCACCACGAACTCGGGCGGGGGCGCCGCGAGCACCTCCCTCTCGTGCGTCGGCGCCAGCGCGCGCCCGGGAGGCGGGCCCCCGAATGTCTGGCGCTGCGCAGAGTCGAGCCGCGCCCACCCCTGTTGGCGGAGCTCCGCCCAGGCGCCCTCCGCGTGCAGCCCGTGGAGCGTGGCGCGCCCGCTGAGGCAGAATTGTTCGTGCGTGTCAGGGAACCACGCCACCAGCGCCACCGCCGGGTTCTGGGCGAGGTGACCCGCCTTGCGCGAGCGCAGGTCGGTGAAGAAGTACGGGCAGCTGTCCACGCTCACCCCCTGCAGTTGCACCGTGCGCACCGCGGGGAGGCCCTCGGGTGAGACGGTCGCGACCTGCACCTCGACCCGCGGCGCCTGGCGCTGCAGGGCCGCGACGAAGGGGGGGCGCCAGGGCGAACTCACGGCCCCATGGTAACCGGGCGAGCGCGCGGTGCCCGTTCACCTCGCCGACACCGAACCCGGCGGCTACGGTGGCCGGCCCATGACGAAGAAGATCAAGATCCACGACGGCATCATCGGCGCGCTCCTCACCGTGAGCGCCGCGCTCGCCTTCCTCGTCCACCCCGGCTTCATCTGGCTCACCGTGGCTACCGGGGCGATCATGATCCAGAGCGCGTTCACCGGCTTCTGCCCGGTGCATTACCTGGTCAACAAGGCCGTGCCCGACGACAAGCCGTAGTCACTTCGGCAGCTGCGCCTCGAGCGGCTTCTTCTCGTCGCTCTTCTTCGCCTTCGTCCACTCGATGAGCGCGCTCTGCCACGACACCTTGGTCTGGGTCGGCGCCTGGTCGGCCTCGTGCAGCTTGAAGCCGTCACCACCGAGGTAGAGGTAGTCGGTCGTCGCCAGCGTGTACGTCTTCTTCGGGTCGAGGGCCGCGCCCTTCGCGTCGACGAATCCCTCGCCCCTGGCCCGCAGCCCGGCGAAGCGCGCCTGGGTGTTCCCCGCGGCCGCCAGCAGCTGCTCGCCGGTGACCTTCACGATGACGATCTCGT
This sequence comes from Myxococcales bacterium, assembly GCA_038248085.1. Classification (GTDB taxonomy): domain Bacteria; phylum Myxococcota; class Myxococcia; order Myxococcales; family Myxococcaceae; genus Archangium_A. The sequence goes on from JBBRUE010000003.1 coordinate 18,964, forward strand.
TCTCGAAGGGCACCAGGTCCCAGATGGTCGCCGCGGTGAACGACCCCGCCGGCAGGCCCTGGCGCACGCCCTTGCGGTTGAGCATCGCCACGTCGGTCTTGAAGCGCTCTTTGAGCGAGGTGGTGAGCCAGGTCGACATCTCGGCCGACTCCTGCTCGAGCCCGGTCTTGCTGAAGCCGATCGGCGCACCGAGCGCATCGTCGAGCTTCTTCTTCCACGCGGCGACCAGCTCCGCGGCCTTCGCGTCGGCCTTCGACGGGCCGGTCACCTCGACCAGCGCGGCCTCGACCTTCGTCACGCGCGCGGTCTGCGGCTTGAGCAGGTCGGCGGTCACCGTCACCCGCGCGTAGTCGTTCCAGTGGCGGCCCGGGTACACCAGCCGCGTCACCCCGACGGTCTCAGGGTACTCGCGCTCACAGTCACGGCCCGCGACGAACGCCGGCGCCCAGTCGCGGTGCAGCTCGAGGAGCTCCGGCACCTCGTGCAGGCAGCCGTCGGTCACGACCACGATGACGTCGGCGCCCCCGGCCCGCGCCGCGGGGATCGCCTGGGTGAGCGCCGCTTCATCGGACACCAGCTCGAGGCCTGCCATGCGCCCCGGCATCGGCGTGGAGGTCGCCTTGCGCGCCGCCAGCCCGATGACCGCCACCTTCACCCCGCGCCGCTCGAGCACCACGAAGGGCTGCAGGCCGAGCTGCACGCCCGTGTCGTCCTTCGCCTTGAGGTTCGCCGCGAGGTACGGGAAGCCGCCCGCCCTGGTGTTGGCGAGGAACTGCTCGCGCTGCCAATCGAGCTCGCGGTTGCCGAAGGCCGACGCCGCGTACCCCATCAGCTTCATCACCTCGGCAGTGGACTGGCCCTTGAAGTAGCTCGAGACGCTCTGGCCGTTGGCGTTGTCGCCGGTCGAGAGCGCGATGGTCTTCGCCTCGGGGCACGGGCCGACGCAGTGGCCCTCGTCGGCGAGCCAGCGCCCGAGCACCTCGGCGGCGCCCCCCCGCGGGCCCTTCTCTTCGGGCGTCGCGATCAGGTAGCCGTTCTCTGCGCCGGTCACGAGGAAGGTGAGCGCGACCTCCTTCGAAGGCGTGGAGGCATCGACCGCCGCCGCCCCATGCACCTCGGGCGGGGAATCCTTCGTGCAGGCAGCGAGCGAGCCGAGCACCACGAGAGCGACGAGCGGGTGAGAGCGCATGCCGCGCGTCTACCATTCCCCTTCGCGGCGTGGATCCCTTCAGCGCGGGTAGAGTGCGCGCCGTGCTGCTCCTCACGATGCTGCTGCTGGCGCTCCCCGAGCGGGTGACGCTCAAGACGCCGACCGAGACCTTCACCGCGACCCACGAGCTCGCCCTGCGCGACGGGGTGCTGTGGTGGCGCAAGCCCGGAGCTGCGTGGGCGTTGCTCCCGCCTGACGGGCTGCCGATGTCGAGGGGCCGGCCCACGCGCCTCGCGTCGATCTCCGCCGACGGGGACAACCTCATTGGCATCGGGCCCGACGGCACCGTCTATTACGCGAAGCTCTCCACGCTCGACTGGGTCGACCTCTGGGGTCCGACCGGCCTGCAGAAGCACCTCTCGGTGAGGGGGCTCGACGCCTTCGCGATGAGCCACCGGATGATCGCCTACGAGGACCTCGACGGAAATCCGCACCCGGTGTCGGAAGGGGTCACCACCTTCTACGCACTGCGCGACCAGGGCCACACGCTGGCCTACGCCGACCCGTGGCTCCCCCCCAACTTCGAGCGCACCTTGTGTCTGCCCGAGCGCGGCCGCTTCATCGCCAGCGCGCTGTCGGCGAGCGCCTCGACAGTGTTCGTGATGGACGCGACCGGCCACGGCTACACGCGCCTCGTCGACTTCGACATTCACGGGGACAACCCGGCGCTCCCGTATTCGTACGCCCGCGAGCACCGCAAGGGACCGAGGAGCGTCATCCGCACCCTGCCCGCCCCCGAGTGGATCGCGCAGCCGCCGATTCCCGGCAAGCACACCACGCGGATCACCATCGCGCAGACCGGCCCGACCAACGCCGACCGCGAGCTGCGCGTCGAGGGCGACGGAGGCGTGTGGACCAAGCGCGTGGCCGAGCCGGAATGGAGGTTCGAGAAGATTGCGCTGACGCCGTCAGGCCTGCCGTGGGTCACCGCGGGCGAACCACCGCGCAGCGAAGACCAGGACCAGTCACTCGTCGCGAAGAACCCGTGGCCCGGCACGCGCGTGCTGTTGCGGCAGTGGAACTCGAGCTGCCCGCCCGCGGAGCTGCGGCTCGAGTCGGGGGCCGAGGTGCTGAACCTCGCGCTGCCCTTTCACTACGGGCTGGTGTTCGGCACCGGGGACGATCGCTCGATGAAGGGCGCGCTGTTGCTGCCGAAGGGCACGACGCCGTGGCTCAAGCAACTCCGCGCGCTCGCGGGAGGTGGGGATGACCTCGAGGTGGCGCTCACCGTGACGAAGACCGAGGTGCGGCTGGTGAAGAAGCCGCTGCTCGACCTGCGCTTCCCCCGCTGACCGGAGTCCGGGGCCTACCGCTCGACGGCGACGATGGCCGAGCCGCGCTTCGTGGTGGGCTTCAAGGCGCCGCCTGACTCCACGCCGAGGGCCTGCGCGTCGGCCGGGCTGATGCGCAGCGCGCCGCCCTCGTCCTTCTTCCGCCAGGCCGGGTCACGGATGATGGTGTTCGCGGTGAAGGCCAGCGGCAGCCCACCCCTGCGATGTTCATACCGGGCGCGGACTGTCGCTCGGGCCTGGACCTCTGAGGGGCGGCCCGGCCTCAGCGGGGCAGCCCGAGCCGCTTGATCATCGTGCGCACCGTGCCGCCGGGGTCCTTCGCGGCGCCGCGGCCGACCTCGCCCAGCAGCCGGGCGGCCTCCGCGGCATTCCCTTCGGCCCGGCGCAGCGCGAGGGTCAGCGCGCGGCGCTCGAGCTGCTCGATCTCCTGGCGGAGGTTGAACGCGCCCGAAGCGATGCGGGCCTCGAGCGCGAAGTCGTCGGCCGGCGCCTCGCTGGTGCGCGCCCACAACCGCCGCGGGAGATCGGACACCAGCAGCGCCTCGCCGGTGCGCTTGGCCACCAGGGCGCCGAAGATCACGTTGCGCAGCTCGCGGATGTTGCCGGGCCACGGGTAGGCGCGCAGCAGGTCCATCGCCTCGGCGGTGACCTCCTTCACCCGCACGCGCTTGGCGGCCAGCGGGTCTTCCGTCGAGAAGCGCGCGATGAGTTGGCTGACGAGCGCGGGCAGGTCTTCGAGACGCTCGCGCAGCGGCGGCAGCACCACCTGCACGGTGGCGAGGCGCTCGAAGAGATCGGCGCCGAACTGGCCCTTCGCGATGAGCCCCTTCAAGTCGCGGTTGGTGGCGGCCACCAGGCGGAAGTCGACCTTCTTCCACGCGTTCTCGCCGAGCCGCGAGATGACGCGGTCCTCGAGCACGCGCAGCAGCTTGTTCTGCAGCACCACCGGGGTGTCGTCGATCTCGTCGAGGAACACCGTGCCCCCCTCGCCGGCCATGAGCTGACCTTCGTAGTCGCGCGTCGCCCCCGAGAAGGCGCCACGCACGTAGCCGAACAGCTCGCCTTCCATCAGCTCGTTGGGAATGGCGGAGCAGTTGATGGGCACGAAGGTGCGCGCGCGGCGAACGGACCACTGGTGAATGAAGCGGGCGGCGAGCTCTTTGCCGGTGCCCGTCTCACCGGTGAGCAGCACGGGCATCGCGGTCTGCGCGGCCTGGTGCAGCTTGCGGAGCATCGCCTGCGCGGCGCGGCTCTCGGCGACGAAGTCTTTCACCACTGGCAGGGGCGGCTCGATGACCAGGGACTCTTCGAGGCGGGCGAGCAGGCGCAGCTCCCAGCCGCGGTCCAGCGTGGTCACCACGTCCACCGCGCCGGCGTCGACCGCGGCCTGGAGCACGCGCGCCGGGGGCCGCTCGGCGCACAGCCACAGCCACGCCGCGTCGCGCACCTCTGGCACCTGCGCGCGCGCGGTGCGCACCACCTGCATTCCCGTGGGCCCCGGCTGCCAGCCCTTGCCCGCGAGCAGCGCCTGCACGGCCTTGAGGCCCTCGCCCTTCCATTGGAATGTCGGCATGCGCGTGAATGGAACACTGACACCGCGTCAGTGGAATCGCGATGTGTCTGCCGCGCCCCGAGGAGTACCGTCCCGCCGCGATGAGCCCGGCGAGCTGGCAGGTGAGCGCGACGTACCTCAAGGCCACGGTCGGGGCGATGCGCGTGCTCGGGCACTACGACCGGGTGCAGGGGCAGGTCTCAACCGCGACGCGAACCATGCTCGAGTCACCGCACGCACAGGCGTGGTGGCCCGGCGACGTGTTGGTCGACGTGATGACGGCGCTGGGCCCCGCGTCAGGCCGAGAGGTGGGCGTGCGCGCGTCACGTGACGGCATGGGCCCGCTGGTGAAGCCGCTGGCGTCCGTGCTGCTCGCGCTGACGAAGTCGCCGCCGCACGCGCTGGTCTCGCGTATCGGCACCTTCGTCTCGGCGGGCGTGAAGGGCGTCGACGCGCGCTTCGTGCCCAATGGGACCGACACGGGAGGCGTGGTGACGTTCACCTTCCCGCAACCGGTGCCGCCGGAGATGGCCGCGGTGTGGGCCGGGCTGTTCGACGTCGGCTTCACGCTCGCGCGCGGCGGCCAGGTGACGGGCGAGCACGTCGAGCCGACGACGCACCGCTACGACGTCGCGTGGTGAGCTCGACCGAGTCGCGCTTCAAATGCTGACCGATAGCATTTAAATCGCGACCAATACCCGGACCCGCCCGAACATCAGGCACCTGCGAGGTGGCCCCGGCCGTGCAGCGCCCCCGTCCGCTGCATCTCTCTCGAAATCGGAGGACGTCATGTTTTCGCTCATCGTCGAGCATTGGGTCATCGCATCGCTCACGGGGCTGGTCGGGGTGCTGGTGTTCTTCGCCGCGGCTGGCACGTGGATCATCCGCGAGGATGAGTCGGGGCTGGTGATCAAGAAGTTCGGCGCGCCGCTCCCCCCGGGGCGGCTCATCGCGCTGGTGGGCGAGGCCGGGTACCAGGCCGACCTGCTGCCGCCCGGTTGGCACTTCGGGCTGTGGCGCTGGAAGTACCGCGTGGAGCGGGTGGCGATGATCTCGGTTCGCCCGGGGGAGATCGCGCTGGTGGTGGCGGCGGACGGCTCGGCCATCCCCAGTGAGCGCATCCTCGGTCACGAGGTGGACAGCGACGACTTCCAGAACGCACGGGCGTTCCTGGAGAACGGCGGCGAGAAGGGGCGGCAGCTCGCCTTCCTCACCGCGGGCACCTACCGCATCAACCCTTCGCTGTTTCAGATCGTGACCACCGACAACGCCGACTCGTTCGGCGTGCGCGACACGGACCTGCAGGTGTACTCGGTCGCTCCCGACCGGGTGGGCATCCTGACGGTGCTGGACGGCCACCCGATTCCTTCGGGTGACCTCGCGGGCGCGCCGGTGAACGGGCACGACTCGTTTCAGCGGGGCCAGTCGTTCATCGACGCGGGCGGTTGCCGCGGCCTGCAGGAGCAGGTGCTGCTGTCGGGCTCGTGGAACCTGAACCCGTGGTTCGTGAAGGTCGAGCAGACGCCGATGACGGAGGTCCCCATCGGCTCGGTGGGCGTGGTGGTCAGCTACGTCGGAAAGGAGCACCTCGATGTGTCCGGTGACGATTTCACCCACGGTGACCTGGTGGAGCATGGCCGCAAGGGCGTGTGGATCGCCCCGCTGCTGCCCGGCAAGCACCCCATCAACAGCCGGGTGATGAAGGTGGAGCTCGTGCCCACGACGAACATCGTCCTCAACTGGGCGAGCCGGATCGAGGCGCACAAGTACGACGAGAAGCTGGCGCCCATCACGGTGCGGTCGCGTGACGGCTTCAGCTTCATGCTCGACGTCTCGCAGATCATCCACGTCGGGATGAAGCAGGCCCCGCGGGTCATCTCGCGGGTCGGCTCGATGCAGAACCTGGTGGACCACGTCCTCCAGCCCACGGTGGCCAACTACTTCCGCAACTCGGCCCAGCAGGTGAGCGTGCTCGAGTTCCTCTCGGCGCGTACGGACCGGCAGAAGGAGGCGTTCGACGCCATCAGGGCCGCGCTGTCGGCCTACGACGTGGAGTGCATCGACACCCTCATCGGCGACATCCAGGCGCCGGCGGAGCTGATGAAGACCCAGACCGACCGGAAGATCGCCGAGGAGCTGCAGCGGACCTACGACGTGCAGCGCGAGGCGCAGATCAAGCGGCAGCAGCTCGAGCGTGAGACCTCGGTGGCCAACATGCAGTTGGAGGTGGTGCGCAGCGAGCAGATGGTGGCCATCAGCGAGAAGAACGCGCTCGCCGTCGCGGAGACGGCGCGGGGTGAAGCGAGCCGGGTGCGGTTCGCCGCGGAGGCCGAGGCGCATGCCATGCGGCAGCGCGCCGAGGCGCAGGCGGCGGCCACCCGGCTGCATGGTGACGCGGAGGCCGAGGCCACCAAGGCCATCGGCAGCGCGAAGGCAGAGGCGTACCGCGAAGGCATCGCGGCGATGGGTGGCGACGGGTACGTGTCGGTGCAGTTGGCGAGCATCCTCGGCGAGCACCAGGTGAAGTTGGTGCCTGACATCGCGGTGGGTGGCGGCAACGAGGGCGGCGGGCTGGCGGCGGTGATGGTGGCGAAGATGCTGCGCCAGGAGATGGCGACGGCGAAGCCGGTGAAGGTCGTCAGCGGGAACGGCATCGACAAGCCGCGGGTGTGAGGTAGCGACAAAGCAGGACCGGAGCGGGTGGAGGCCAGGGTGGCTTCCACCCGCTCTTCGTTTGTCCGGTGCACACCAGCAGGGCGCCACGACGCCTGTGTCGCGCCGCGCGTGTGCGCGAGCTACCGTGCGCCGCAGTGGCCAGCCCCCTCGACCCCTACCAGCGGCGCCTCATCGCCTTCCTGTCCGTGGCCACGTTCTTCGAGGGCTACGACTTCTTCGCGCTCGCGCAGATCCTCCCCGAGCTGCGCACCGACCTGCACCTCGACCCGGCACAGTCGGGGTGGCTCATCGCGGTGATCAACCTGGGCACGGTGCTGGCCGCGGGAGTGGTGCGCCAGGCCGACAAGCTGGGCCGCCGTTGGGTGCTGACCATCACCATCGCCGGGTACACGCTCGCCTCGCTGGCCACGGCCGCCTCGACGTCGGCGCCGATGTTCGCGGGCTTCCAGCTCCTCGCCCGCATGTTCCTCATCGGCGAGTGGGCGGTGGCGATGATCATCGCCGCCGAGGAGTTCCCCGCAGATCGCCGGGCCACCGTCATCGGCGTCATCCAGGCCTCGGCCACGCTGGGCGCGGTGGCGTGCGCGGCGCTGGTGCCGCTGCTGTTGCGCACGCCGCTGGGCTGGCGCTCGGTGTACGTGGTGGGCGCGGTGCCGCTGGTGATCGTCGCGTTCCTGCGGCGGGGCATGCGCGAGACGAAGCGCTTCTCGGAGCGGCAGGCGGCGGGCGGCTTCGATCGCCAGCGGGTCTTCGCGCTGTTCAAGAGCGTGCACCGCAACCGCATCGTGCTGCTCGGGCTGATCTGGGGCCTGACCTACGTCTGCACGCAGAGCGCGGTGCTCTTCTGGAAGGAGTTCGCGGTGGCCGAGCGCGGCTTCACCGACAAGCAGGTGGGCTTCTCACTCTCGGTGGCCACCATCGTGGCCCTGCCGATCCTCTTCTTGTCCGGCCGGCTGCTCGACGTGCTCGGCCGCCGCAAGGGAGGCGCGCTCGTCTTCGTGCTCACCACGGTGGGCGTCATCGCCTCGTACACCCTCACCGGCCAGGGGCCGCTGACGGCGGCGCTGGTGGTGGCGGTCTTCGGGACGACGGCGGTGTTGCCGGTGCTCAACGCGTACACCACCGAGCTCTTCCCCACCGAAGTGCGCAGTGATGCCTTCGCCCTCGCCAACAACCTGCTCGGCCGCACCTTCTTCGTGGTGACGCCCATCGTGGTGGGCACCGCGGCCGCGCAGTGGGGCTACGGGCTGGCCGTGGCAGCGACGGGGCTGACGCCGCTCGTCGCGGTGGCGCTCATTCTCGCGTTCCTGCCCGAGACGCAGGGCCGCGAGCTCGAGTCGACCAGCGCCCACTGAGTCCCCGCTCCAGCGTGCGGGAGCAGGAAGTCGAGCGACGGCGTCAGCTGCGCCCGAGCCGCACCAGCCGGCCCGGCAAGGCGTCGGTGAGCGCGCCCTCGCGCTGCACGGCCTCGCCGGCCACCCACGTGCCCACGTAGCCCACGGCCTTCTGCACGAAGCGCTTGCCGCCGGCGGGGAGATCCCGCTGGAGCTTCGGCGTCCCCATCGACAGGCGCGCCGGGTCGATGACGTTGAGGTCGGCCCGCATGCCCACCGCGATCACCCCGCGGTCGGTGAGGCCGATGTACTTCGCGTTGCGGCCGGTCATCATCTCTACCGCCGTCTCGAGGGACAGCCGGTCGGTCTTCCGATCGCGAACCCAGTGCGTGAGCATGAAGGTGTTGAAGCTCGCGTCGCACACCGTGCCCACGTGGGCGCCGGAGTCGCTCAAGCTGGCCAGCGCGCGCGGGTGGCCGAGCATGTGCCGCACGACGTCGAGGTTCCCCTGGTTGTAGTTGAAGATGGGGAAGTAGATGAGGCGGCTGCCGTCACCCGCGGTGAGGTAATCGAAGATGACCTCGAGCGGGCGCACCCCGGCCTGCTTCGCGCGCACGTAGAAGCTGCTCGTCACCGCCGGCTCGTAGTCGAGCGTGTCTTCCAGCGGGAACATGCGGGCGCTGATCAGGTCGATCTTCGCCAGCAGGATGTCGACCAGCGGGGGCACCGCGGTGCCATCACCGGCGAGCGCCTCGGACTTCTAGGCGAGCAGCTCCGCACGCCGCGCCGGTTCCCGCAGCGCCGCGGCCCGCTCGGCCAGGGGGAGGTGGGCGATCGCCTTGTAGGCGGGGAACCCCATGAAGGGATGAAAGCTGGCGTCGAGGCCGGTGATGACGCCGATGCCGCGCGGCGCGGTCTGCATGAAGAGCGGCAGGCCCGCAGCCACGGCGGCCTCCACGCGCTTCTCGATCGCCAGGTACTGCTCGCCGCCGGGGTCGCGCTGCATCCAGCTGACCGACAGCCGCTTGCCGCTGGCGCGGGCCATCGCCTCGACGAGATCGAACTCCGCGTCGAAGCCCGCGGGCCCCTTGAGCAGATCGTAGTCGCTGACCACCTGCACCACGCCGTGGTCCACGCCTTCGAAGGCCTTCGCGATGCCCACCAGCTCGGCCGCGGACGCCTCGGCGGCGGGGGTGTCTTTGCCTTCCGAGGTGCGGTGGTTGTCGCTGCGACCGGTGCTGAAGCCCGCCGCCCCGGCGAGCAGCGCTTCGTGCACCAGCGCCCGCATCTGCGCGACGTCCTCGGGCGTGGACACGCTGTGGGTCACCGCGCGATCGCGCATCACGTACATGCGCAGCGGGTCGTGCGGCACCTGCACGAGGTAGTCGAGGGCGCGCGGCGTCTTCTCGAGCGCGCTCATGTACTCGGGGAAGCTCTCCCAGCCCCACTTGATGCCCTCGTGCAGCGCCACGCCGGGAATGTCTTCGACGCCTTCCATCAGCTTGACCAGCGCGTCCTCGGTGCCCGGGCGCATCGGCGCGAAGCCGACGCCACAATTGCCGAACATCAGCGTGGTCACGCCGTGAAAGATGCTGGGGGTGAAGCGGTCGTCCCACGTCACCTGGCCGTCGTAGTGCGTGTGGATGTCGATGAAGCCGGGCGTGACCCAGTGGCCGCGGGCGTCGATGGTCTCCTTCGCCGGGCCGGTGATGGTCCCCACCTCGACGATGCGGCCGTCCTTCACGGCCACGTCGGCGATGACGGGCGCAGCGCCGGTACCGTCCACCACGAGACCACCCTGGATGAGCAGGTCGAACATGTCGTGACTCCAATGCGGGAAAGAAGAGGGGCCGCTGTGTGCCAGAGAACCCGGGAGGGCGCGAGGCATCGGCCCGCTACCGATGGGCCCAAATGTGACGGCCTCACCTACAGCGCCCCACCCGCCGGTGAGGGAGGCCCCGGTGCGCGCCGGGGGGAACGCGGCTAAAAATGCGCGGCCCCATGACGTCCCGACACATCCTCCTCGACAGTCCCGCCCTCGGTCGTCGCGCCCACGTCTGGTGCTTCGGTGACGTCGGTCGCCCCGTAGTGGTCTTCCCCTCGAACGCCGGCGTCGCCCATGAATGGCAACGCAGCGGCATGGTCGACGCGCTCGGCCCGCTGCTGGCGGCCGGCCGCATCAAGCTCTACTGCCCGGAGAGCAACATCTCGCAGAGCTTCTCTGGTGACGGGCCGCTCGAGACGCGCATGGAGCGCCACCGCCAGTACGAGCACTTCGTCCTCGAGACGCTGGTGCCCTTCATCCGTCAAGACTGCCGCAACCCCGACGCGCGCATGTTCGCCACCGGCTGCAGCATGGGCGCGCTGTACTCATCGCTCTTCGCCCTGAAGTTCCCCGAGGTGTTCGAAGGCGCGCTGTGCATGTCGGGGCGCTACCGCGGCACCCAGTTCACCGAGGGCTACTCCGACGAGCTGTACTTCAACGACCCGCTGGCCTTCGTGCCGAACCTCGAGGGCGCGGCGCTCGAGCGCGTTCGCCGCAACACGCACCTCACGCTGGTGGTCGGGCGCGGCCCCTTCGAGGGGGGCTGCCTGCCGGAGACGATCGAGCTCGGCAACTGGCTGCACCAGAAGGGCATCCCCTCGCACCTCGGCGTGTGGGGCCAAGACAGCCGCCACGACTACAGCTGGTGGCGTCGCCAGGCGGCGCACTACCTGCCCCAGGTCGCGTGAGCCCGGCCCCAGCGACGTGACGTAGCTCAGGGGTTGCCCCGCTCACGGGCCCCTGCGCGACGAGGGCCAGGTGGTCGGCATGTTCTTCGTCGGCCTCCCCCGGACCGAGCTCGACAGCCAGGTCCGCACCCTGCGGCTCGGCCGCTTCCGCATCGAGCAGAAGAAGTCGAAGGCGACCTGAAGGCCTCGCCGGGCCAGAAACTGGACGGCCAGCGTCGCTGATCAGCCGCCCAGTGTAAGCTGCGGCGCATGGCAGTCCGCTCCCCGCGTCTTCCCTGGCTGCTGCTGTCCCTCGCGGCAGCCGGGTTCACGAGCTGCCAGTGCGCCCACCCGCCCGTCGACAACACCCTCCGGGCGGAAGGCGAAGCCTGCGAGACCGACGAGGAGTGCGTGACCTCGCTGTGCGACAAGCTCCCGGGCAAGTCGCGGGTGTGTTTCCGCCGCTGCAGCGCCGGCTGCACGCTGGGCGAGGTGTGCACTTCGCTCCTGCTCAACGATCGCTACGTGTGCGTGCCCGAGCGCGCCGGGCTGTGCCGCGCCTGCGCGCTCAACGTCGACTGCACCTACCCCGGTGATCGCTGCGGCCAGCTGGGCGGCGGCTCGGTCTGCACGCGCGACTGCAGCTTCGATGGCCAGTGTCCCCCCAGCTACCGCTGCGCCGACGGCCTCGACAGCCAGGGCAACACCTTCGTCAAGCAGTGCCAGCCCACCTCGGGGACCTGCGACTGCACCGAGACCTCCGCCGGGCAGAGCAAGCCCTGCCAGGAGAGCAACAGCTTCGGGTCCTGCATGGGCACCCAGACCTGCCGCCCGCCCGGCGGCTACGACACCTGCAGCGCCCCGATTCCGCAGGCCGAGCTGTGCAACGGCCGCGACGACGACTGCAACGGACAGAAGGACGACGGCCTCGGTCAGCTGACGTGCGGCGTGGGTGAGTGCGCGCGCAGCGTGGCGAGCTGCCTCGACGGCGGCGTGCAGAGCTGCGTGCCCGGCCAGCCCACCGGCGAGGTGTGCGACGCGAAGGACAACGACTGCGACGGCATCGTCGACAACGGCGTCGACACCAGCACCTCGCTGCAGCACTGCGGCGCGTGCAACTCGCCCTGCGCCCGCCCCAACGCGGTGCCGGCCTGCGTGGGCGGGGCCTGCACCGTGGCCAGCTGCCTGCCCAACTTCTGGGACCTCGACGGCAACCCCGCCAACGGCTGCGAGTACGCCTGCACCTTCGTCTCCGCCACCGACGAGCCTGACCTGCTGCTCGTCGACGCGAACTGCGACGGCCTCGATGGCGAGCAGAACAACTCCGTCTTCGTGGCGCCGCCCGGAGCGGGGGGCAGCGACACCAACGCCGGCACCCGCGCGCTGCCCAAAGCCACCATCACCGCGGGCCTCGCGGCGGCCGTCGCCCAGGGCAAACGCGACGTGCTGATCAGCAGCGGCACCTACGTCGAGCAGGTGGCCCTCACCACCGCGGGCAAGGGCGTCTTCGGCGGGTACACCGCGGGCACGTGGGCGCGCAGCCTGTCGAGCGCGGTGACGGTCACCGGGGTCAACACGCCGCTGCGCGTCGCGGGCGCGGCAGGCGCGGTGGTGCAGTTGATGAGCTTCATCGGCGCCAACGCCACGGGCGCGGGCGCGACCGCGTACGGAGCGGTCGTCGTCGATTCCCCCAACGTGCGCTTCGAGCGCCTGACGATCTCGGCGGGCAGCGGCACCGCGGGCACCGCCGGCACCACGGGCACGACCGGCGCGTCGGGGAACCCCGGCGCCCAGGGCGGGCCCGGCTGTGAAGACTCGGGGGGGCTCTGCACCAACTGCAGCCAGCCGGTCGGCGGCACCGGCGGCACCAGCAGCTGTGGTCGCACGGGCGGCACCGGCGGCGCGCCGGCCAACGGTGGCACGACCGGCGGAGCAGGTGGCTCGGCGATCGGCGGTACGCCCGGTGGACCCGGCACCCCCTCGGGCCAGGGCAACTGGACGACGCCTTCGACCTACTGGGGACAGAACGGCGCCACGCCCAGCACGCCGGGCCCCAACGGCAGCAGCGGCACTGGCTTCGGCACCGTGCTCGCGACTGGCTATGTGCGCGCGACCTCCACCGCTGGCGGCCTCGGAGCGCACGGCAACGGCGGGGGCGGCGGGGGCGGCGGCGGCGGCGGGACCACGAGCTGTGACAGCTACGGCGGCGCCGGGAGCGGTGGCGGCGCCGGCGGCTGCTCGGGTGGAGGCGGCACCGCGGGCCTCAGCGGCGGCGGCTCGTTCGGCGTATTCCTCTGGAACTCGACGGTGCTGGCCAGCGACTGCGCGGTCTCCTCGGCCAACGGTGGAGCGGGAGGCAACGGCGGGG
>JBBRUE010000004.1:0-30145 GCA_038248085.1 Myxococcales bacterium
CCGGTCGCCGAGCCACCACCGGTCGCCGCGCCACCACCGGTCGCCGCGCCACCACCGGTCGCCGAGCCACCACCGGTCGCCGAGCCACCACCCGTCGCCGAGCCACCACCCGTCGCCGAGCCACCACCCGTCGCCGCCGAGCCACCACCCGTCGCCGAGCCGGCGTGCATGGCCACGGTGCCGCCGCCGCACCCAAAGGCCGCAGTCACCAGTCCTGCGAGAAATGCCAGCAGCGCGTTCCTGATCAACCCAACGAAACCGACCCGAATGAAATCGCTCATGCGCCGCGTTTCTGCAGGTGCTGCGCCATCACATTCAACCCGGAAGGTAAGACGAAATACCGAGCAAGTCAGGACACTTGGAAGTCGTTCTGGAACATCTTCTTACGACCCGACCTGGTCGCTGGAGTGGGCTGGGCGTGCACTCGGGTGGGCACTTCAGAAGGGCGGTGGACCGTCGAGGCAACCGATGTTTGAACCGACCCATGCAGCGACGGCGCGCAGGGTGGCTGGTCCTCCTTCTCTCGGTGCCCGCGTGCCAATGCCTGGAGCCCGTCGCCGAGCCAGCGGAAGATGCGGGCCGGGGCGATGCGGGCGCTGACGCTGGCGTCTCCAATGACGGCGGCCAGGAGTGCTTCACGGCCTCTGACTGCAGGGGAACGCCCTGGGCGCCCTGCATCTTCGGCCTGACGGCGGGGCTCTCGTGCATCGAGCAACGGTGCGTCTCGGAGTGCCGGGACCGCGACGCGGGCCGCACCTGCGACTACGCGCCGAGCAACGACTGCATGACGTGCGGCGGCGAGCCACCCCTGTGCAACGCAGACACCTGCGCGACCGATGCGTTCAGCGCGACCGTCTCGCTCGTCGGGTGCCGGCCGGGCGTGACGCCGCCGCTGGTGAGCGGTACCAGCCTCAGCTTCGTGCCGGTGCGCGGGGCGAGCTGCGAGCTGTCGGTCAGCACGAGCGTCGGCGGTCTCGGGCAGGTCGTCCGCAGCCAGGCCGACACGCGGCACTTCTGGTTCATTCGCCAGCTCGGCGGCTGGTGCGTGGGCGAACAACTCCCGACTGGAGCGATCCGCTCGACGGTCGCCTGCCCAGACTGCACGTTCGGCCTCGAGGGCTTCTGATGACGACTGCACAGACGGTGCTTCGCTGGGTGCTCGGTCTCTTTCTGTTCTTCGCTGGCGTCTCGCATCTCACCTTCGCGCGCACGGAGTTCCTCGCGCAGGTACCGAACTGGGTCCCGATCGATGCTGACTGGGTGGTGCTGCTCTCGGGCGTGGTCGAGCTCTTGCTCGGCACGTCGCTCGCGCTGCTCACCCGTCGTCGCGTCTGGGTCGGCGTGGCGACGGCGGCGTTCTTCGTCGCCATCTTCCCGGGCAACCTCTCGCAGTACCTGAACCACGTGAACGCGTTCGGGTTGACCACCGACACCGCGCGCTTCATTCGGCTCTTCTTTCAACCCGTGCTCGTGGCCTGGGCGCTCTGGAGCACCGGCGCCTGGCATGCGTGGCGCGCGCGCACCTGAAGCTGCAGCTGCGGGTAACCTCACGAAGTGACGAACCCCCAGGTCGAAGTCTTCGAGTGTGCCGGGTGCGGCGCGCCGCTGCGCGAGGCCGCCGACGGCACCAACGTGACGTGCGGTTTCTGCGGCCAGGAGAACCGCCTCGAGACGGGCGCCGCGGCCGAGCTCAAGGCCCGCGCTGCACGGGAGGAGGCCGAGCGGCTCCTGAGCCGCCTCGGGACACCGCCCTCGGTGCTGCAGCGGGTGGCGGTGGTGCTGGCCAACCCGTGGGTGTGGTTTCTTGGCTTCCCCTTCGCTCTTTCGCTCCTGGTGCGGCTGTCGACCTGGCCCCTGCAGGTGGTGTCGAGCGCCTGGGAGCGCGCGAACCACGAGCGGCTCCTGCACGTAGTCTCGCCGCCGGTCGCCTGGGTGCTCCAGGTGGGTGGGGTGGTGGTGGCCGCGCTGCTGCTCTTGTGGTGGAGCCTGCTCGGCCAACGCGTCGATGCGCGGCGTGAGCTGCAGGCGGCGCTCGCGTCGAAGCCGCCCACCACGCCCGGCGGTGCGTCTCGCTGTCGGCACTGCAACGCGAGCCTCCCGGTGCCGAGGGGCGCGTTGACCGCCACCTGCGCGTCGTGCGGCGCGGACAACCTGTTGCTGTTGCCGTCGAGCTGGGTCGAGCGCGCGAAGAACACCACGAAGACGCTCCGCCTCACGGTGCAGGGCGCGAAGGCGCGAGATGCCGAGGGGCGCAGACGGTTTCTCAAGTCGGCGCTGTGGCGCGTGCCGATGGTGGCGGTGCTGTTGCTCGTCATTTCCCTGCCGGCCTTCAATCGCCGCACCCGGGCGGGCTTCTCAGACGTGCACCTCAAGCCGGGCGAGCAGGTCGGCGCCTATCAGCGCATCGTGCACGTGGACCACGGCGAGCCCGAGTCGAAGGTCGAGGGCCTCGCGCACTGCGGGCTGCTGCCGGGCCGGGACCCGGTGCGACTGGATGACAGCGCGTGGTGTGGGCCGCACACCTGCGTGCTGGTGCTCGTGTTCGCGCTCAATCGCGGCGAGCGGCTGCGGCTCGACTGGGTGCAGCCGTCGGCGGGCGTGGAGGCGCGGCTGTCGCTCGCTCCGCCTGACTACCTCGGAGGGAACCTCGTCCTCGCGGATGGGTTTGGTGACGAGGTGAAGCGCGCTGCGCTGGTGGAGGGCGAGCCGTTGGCGCCGGCCTTCGACGCGCCCGTGGAGGTGAGCGGTTGGTACAAGCTCACCGTGATGGGGCCGGCGTCGGCCAGCGTGCAGCCGTGCGTGCTGGCCGCGCACCCCTGACCGTCTTCGCGCGCTCATCGAGATCGAGCGTGGCGCAACGCGAGGCGCCTCACGTAGAAGCGCCGCCCATGGTGCTCAGCTGCCTGCTCCTCCTCGCCACCTCGCAGCTCGACCCGTCGCGCGCCGTCTCACCGCTCGGAGGTGACTACTGGCAGGGCACCGACGCCCCGGCCGGCGAAGTGTGGGGCGTCGCCGATCTCCACGCGCACTTCTTCAACTACCTCGGCTTCGGAGGACGGGTACTCCACGGCACGCCCTCGGCGCCCAACGGCATGCGCCAGGCGCTGCACAGCTGTCGCGCCAATCACGGCGAAGACGCGCGCGGCTTCAGCACCGCGATTCTTCCCGACCCGCCGCACCGCACCTCGGGCTACCCGCGCTTCGAGGGCTGGCCGCGGTACGACACGCTCATCCACCAGCAGGCGTACGTCGACTGGGTGCGCCGCGCCTGGCAGGGCGGCCTGCGGCTGGTGCAGATGGACGTGCAGAACACGCCCTTCCTCGGCACCGCCTACGCCTCGGCCAACGGGCTCTTCGTCACCGGTGAGAGAACACCCGTCGCGCTCGATGACGCGGCGGCGCTCCCGCTGCAACTCGGCGCCGCGCGCACCTTCTTCGAGGGGCCCGCGGCCGACTTCGCCGCCATCGCGCGCACGCCCGTCGAAGCGCGTCGCATCATCGCCGCGGGGAAGCTGGCGGTGGTGCTCGGCATCGAGGTCGAGTCGCTGGGCAACTTCGCGCGCGAGTCGCAGCTCGAGCCGGGCAGCGTGCACGCGCTGACGAAGACGCTGTGGGAAGCGGGCGTGCGTCACGTCGTCCCCATTCACCTCACGCGCAACGCCTTCGGGCACC
Organism: Myxococcales bacterium; assembly: GCA_038248085.1. GTDB lineage: Bacteria > Myxococcota > Myxococcia > Myxococcales > Myxococcaceae > Archangium_A. The sequence continues at coordinate 3,673 of JBBRUE010000004.1, forward strand.
CCGCGGTGTTCAACCCCACGCTCAACGCGATGAACTTCGCCGACACCGGCGCCTTCTACGCGACCGCTGACGCCTTCGATGCCGGCGTGCGCTTCGACCCCGCCCACGCGAGCGGCGGAGGCATCGTCGGCCTCATCGAGTTCGCCGGCCGGCTGCAGGGCAAGGCGCCGTTCCCGTTCGCGCGCGCCATCGCCGCGAGCGAAGGCCTGAGTGATGCAGGGACGCAGTTCGTCGAGGAGCTGCTGCGCAGCGGCTTCATCGTCGACGTCGAGCACATGTCAGCGCGCGCGGCCGATGAGACGCTCGCGCTCGCCGTCGCGGCGAAGACGCCGGTGATGAGCTCGCACGCCGACTTCCGCGACCTGTCCTTCGGCACCCGCGTGACGTTTCGTGATGGAGGCTACGACGCCGAGGTCAACCCCCTCGCCTTCGCCGAAGACACCACGGGCAGCTACGGCACCTCCGACGCGATGAAGGTGCGCACCGAGCGCAGCCGCACCCGCGAACAACTGAAGGTGATTCGCGAGCTGGGCGGCATCGTCGGCATCCAGGTCGTCTCGCACGGCGTCGGCGTGAGCTGGCGAGACCGCGTGCCGCTCGACTGCGACGCGAGCTCGAAGGGTTTTCTGCAGCTGCTGGCGTACGCCGAAGAGCAGCTCGGCACCGACGGCCGCGTGGCCATCGCGTCAGACGTCGGCGGCTTCGCCACGCTGCCCGCACCGCGCTTCGGCGTCGAGGCCTGCCCCGGCGCGAAGGGCGACGCGGTGCGCAGCGCAGGGGGGCGGCTCCGCGCGCAGGCCCTCGCGCAGCGCAACGGCGTTCGTTACCAGACCCCCGTGGCGTCAGTCGGCCCGTGGCGCTTCGAGCGCAGGGGCGACTCGGCCTTCAGCGAAGAAGAGACGAAGCAGTGGCTGGCGCTGGCGCGAGACACGGTCGCGGTGAGGCCGCCCGCCACCCGCACCGAGGCGCAACGGCTGGTGCTCGAGCGCTGGCAGGCGATGACCGAAGGCCCCAACGCGCCGCTCAGCCGCTCGGTGGCGGGCCAGCGCGAGTTCGACGTCAACCTCGACGGCGTGGCGCACTACGGCCTGCTGCCCGACTTCTTTCAAGACGCGGCCAACGTGTCGCGCGCGGCCGGCGCCCCGGAGCTGGTGCCACCGCTGTTCCGCAGCGCCGAGCAGTACCTGCAGATGTGGGAACGAATCGAGAGGAACCGCCCTCGCCCCTGAAGCCCGAGTCAGGAAGAGACGTCGCCCAAGAGCGCCTGCTTCGCCACGTCGTACCGAAAGCCAGCCCGCATCAACACCGCGACATCCTTCTGCCGCCGCGCCGGGTCCACCCCGAGCCGCTTCTTCTTCACGAGCGCGCGAGCGTCTTCGAGCCCGCGCACGGGGGCTGACTTCTGCTGCATTACTTCCGGAACGAACGACCGGCCGGGAAACGCGAGCACCGTGGCTTCTTCGCCCGGCGACGGCATCGGCTGACCTGCCCGCGGCATGAGCTGCACCACGCGCCCCGCCTCGACCGCTTCGACGAGCTCTTCATCAGCCGAAGCCGCCAGCGCCCGCTTCGCCAGGTCGTACTTGAACCCGGCCCGCATCAGCACCGCGAAGTCCTTCTGCTTGCGTTCGGGATCCCGCCCGAGGCGCTTCCGCTTCACCAACGTGCACGCGGCCTCGAACTCCTGCTCCGGCGTGCTGAGGGCACACTTCGCCGCCAACGCCGGCTCGACGCCCTTCTCGCGGAGCTTCAACTGAATCACCCGGCTGCTCTTCCCCTGCCGGTGCAAGGACGCGGTCTTCGACTCAGCGAACCGCGCGTCATCGAGGTAGCCAGCCTGAGCCATGCGGGCGACGACCGCCTCCACCATCACCCTCGCCGCCGCAGGGTCACCGCCCTTCTCACGCAGCCCCAGCTTCACCTTGCGCTCGAGCAACTGCACCAGCCCCTTGCGACTGGCCGAGTGCTTGCGCAGGTAGAAGAGCGCCATGTTGGAGAGTGACTCTTCGGACAGTTTCTTCACCGCGCCCTCTCTACTCCCTCGCACCGACAAGTCAGACCGCGGTCCGCGCGACTAGGCGCGACTAGAGTCCGTCGGTGCTCGTCTCCTGGTTGCTCGTCGTGGTGTCCGCTTCCCCGGTTGCGCAAGACCTCGCCAACGCAGAGCGGCAGCTCGAGAGCCTTCGGAAGACGCGGGAGCCGACCGCGGTGGCCGAGGCGGAGGTGGCGAAGCTGGGCGACCTCTGGCTCCGTGAAGAGACGAGCGCCACCACCGGACACGGAGGCAGCGGTGCCTTCTCGGGTCGAGGCGAGAAGAACGCGGTCGCGGCGTTGGCTGACGCGACGGCCAGGTCGTTCGGCGTCACGCTCACCCAGTGGAACGCGAGTCGAGGCGCGGCGCTCGTCGCCAAGCCCGACGCGAGCCTGGAGGCGCTGGTGGTGGCCGCGGTGCTCAGCCAGTCCATCTCGGCACCGTTGCACCATCACTCCGGGCCTCGAGGTCCTCGCGCTGCGGTTGCACCAGAGCGACCCGGCGGTGCCTTTCGCGGTGCGCGCCGAGGCGCGGCTCTTCCTCGACCTCGGGCAGGTCGCGCGCCTCACCGCGAGCCTGCTGGCCATCTCGCAGGACGACGTGCCGAAGTTCTTCAGCGGGGCGTGGCACCAGTACGTCGCCAGCGTCGGCATCCACTCTGACTTCTGAATGCTCGCGCGACGGGGCGCTCGAGTCCTCAGCGCGGGCCGAAGGAGCCCTGCGCCAGGAAGTGCACCACGGCGCGCTTCACCGAGGGCCGGCTCATCAGGAAGGTGTGCGAGTGGTCGACGACGAGGTGCTCGCGCATGCCGGCCAGCGCGGTGCGACGCACGGCGACCTTCCCGTCATTGCGCTCGGTGAACACCGGCGTCTTCGTCGACAGCAGCCACGCCAGCAGCGACGAGCGCTCGCCGGCGATGACGCCCAGCTCGAAGTCGGCGGGGCCGAGCTGGTTGGGCGTGCTGCGGGCCCCGGTCCCCAACTGCTTCCCCGCGGGACCGTTGAAGGCGTCGAAGAGCCGCGCCAGCAGGGGGTTCTCGGCGAAGCGGTCCACCACCTCGCTGCCCTGGTTGGGCGGCGCCAGCATCACCACCCGGCCGAGGTTGGGCAGCGCCCCGGCCGCCCGCATGAGCCGCAGCACGATGCCGCCCATGGAGTGCGTCACGAAGTGCACCACGCGCGCCTGCTGCACCGGCCGCTGCAGCGCCATGGCCACGTCGGCCGCCAGCACTTCGACCGGCGCGCTCGCCGAGGGGTAGTCGTGGTTGAGGACCTCGTAGCCCTCGCCGACGAGGAGTCGCTCCAGGGGCTTCATCGAGCGTGAGGTGCGCTTGAGGCCGTGGAGGAGCACGACGAGTTCACCCTGGTGCGCCGGGTCTTCTTCATCGACTGCACGGGTGTCGCCCGGCGCCGACCCGCGGTCAGGGCGTCGGCTCGATGCAGACCACGCGGTTGGCGCTCCGGTCAGCGACCATGAGCACGCGGCCGTCGGGGGAGAACGCGAGGATGTTGCCGTCGTAGTTCGTCAAGGCGAGGCCGGTCGCCACGTCGGTGGTGCCGCCGTCGAGCTCGAGGGCGAAGAGCCTTCCGCTGGCCCAGCTGGCCGCGTACGCCTTGCCTCCGAAGGGCCCGGGCGGCGCGACGGTCACGGCATGAATGCCGGGGATGCCCGAGACGACCGCACCGCCGCTCCCGCCGTCGCTCAACACGCGGGTGACGGAGTCGCTTCCGGTGAAGCCACCGCCGGCCGGGCACGAGGCCAGCACGGAGGCGCCGTAGGTCTGCCGTGCGTCGGTCGCGATGCCTTGCACGCCGGAGATCGACGAGAAGACCGTCGGGGCTCCCAGGTTGCTGACCAGGCCCCACTGGCTCGTCGAGGCGCCGTCCGTGTCCCCGGCTACGAGCAGTCCGGTGGGCCAGCCCGGCGCCGGTGGCGCGAAGACGAGGCCATAGACGTCGTCGAGCCCTGCGCCTCCGGGCCCCGCGAAGTCGGTGAGCGCGCCGCCAGAGGAGAGCCGGAAGAGGCGGGAGTCGCCGTCGCCATCGCTCCCCTGGTCTCCGACGTACAGCAGCCCGTCGAAGGCGTGGCCCTCGTCCCACGTGATGGTGGTCAACAACTGCAGCGCGGCCCCGGCGTCGCGCGTCGAGAAGGGCCGGCTCACGCCACTCGAGGAGTCGAGCCGCATGACGGAGTTGGTCCCCTGGTTGACGACGTAGAGGTCGCCTCCAAAGGCCTCGCCCGCGAAGGTCAGGGCGACGGGCTGACTCAACCCCGAGGTCGAGAAGACCACCGCGCGGTAGCCGGGGGCCGTGGTCCACCCCGAAGGCGTGCTGAAGCTGGTGCAGTCGAAGCTCCGACCCGCGTCAACCGGCCCTGCGTCGGTCGGACCCGCGTCGGTCGACCCTGCGTCGCTCGGACCCGCGTCGACCGGGCCCGCGTCGATCGGACCCGCGTCGATCAGCCCCGCGTCGACCAGCCCCGCGTCGACCAGCCCCGCGTCGCTCAGGCCCGCGTCGCTCAGGCCCGCGTCGGGCACGACCTGCGCGCTGCCGCCGTCGCTGCCCGCACCGCCATCGTCGTCGACGGCCGCCAGCCCACAGTTGCAGCCAGAGCCCGTCGTCGCCACCGCCGCCATCATCAGCATTCGAGCAAGACGCATCGTCGCGAGATATCAGTGCCGCAGACCACTGGCGAGGCGCGGCGCTCCGACCGCTCGCCGTGCGACCCATCCTGCCGGCCACTGCAGCCCCAGGTTCACGGCGGGGATCAGCGGCCCAGCGGCGATCAACACGAACACCTGCGCTGCGGCGCGCCGGGGCGTGAGGCGGGACCCTCAGAGGCAAATCCCCGGGAACAGCGCCTCCCCTCAGCTGACCTTGCGTGCGACCGGGGGATGCCCTCGAGCGCGATCGCCACGTCGGCCGGGGTCGAGCCGCGCTGGGTGAACCTGTCGATAGCCGCCCACTTCGCGGCGGGGCGGTGAGCGCGGCGAGCACACGCACGAACGCTGGCGGCAGGGTCGAGACGATCGCGTGGAGCGAGGTGAAGCGCACCGAGCTCGGTCACGGGACTGCTCAGCGCGATGCGCGCGCCGTCCACCATCTGCCCGATGACGAGGTCACACAGGATGCCCATGTACGCGCGAGGCCGGCGCCCTCATCGGCTGATCCCTCCGCGCTTCGGAGGTGACCGACATTTGTCCATAGGTGCTCCCTGCCGTGGAGCCCGGTCGCTCGCGAGGAGCCGACGGTTCCTGTCCGTCCGCCTGAGCGCGGGTTGATGTCGGGCCGCGAGGCGGTCAGCGACCGGTGCGGGCCCGCTTCCACGCGGCGGGCGTGAGCGGGGGGCCTTGCTCGAGGCGAAGGCGTGGGGAGCGCTGGGCAGGACGCGACGGGGTTGACCTCCGCGAGGGTCGCAGCAGCCAGGCAGCGGCGATGGCCGCGCGGTCTCCAGCGAAGAGAGCGTTCTTCGTCATGGCCGCCGTTGTCGATGGAGCTGCGTCCGTCGGCGAGGAGCGCGTCAGGGCCAGCTCGTGATTGAGGGACGTCGTCAGTCGCTCCGGGGGACGGACACTTTCCTGCCGCGCCTCTGGACAAATGTCGGTCACCCGCTGTCGTGCCGTGAAGGGCTCTGGCCCACGTCAAGGCCCGCTGACGTGCAGACCTCCGCCGGGCCAGGTGACGACGTCGCCTGCGCGGAGCTCGACCCACAGGCCCTCGTGCCACAGGCAGCGGTCGTTCGGGGTCTGCTCGTTGACGCGCACCTCGACGAGCTGTCGCCACGCCACGCGCGGACGCTGGCTCGACCCTCCGACCGTCACGTGCGCAGAGGGCTCCCCGCGCGCATCGACCCTCAGCCACGGCAACGGCGCGCGACGCAGCCGCGTGCCCGAGAGGTGCTCGGCGTCGAAGGGCTCATTCGTCTCGAACACCACCTCGCGCAGCCGTGGCGCGGGGAACGCGGCGACGACCTCCCGGGTCGCCTGCAGGTCATCGACGTCGACTGGCGTACCGGAGAAGTGCTCGAGCCCGAAGCCCGCAGGTGAGGTCAGCAGTTGCCATAGATGCCACGCCATCGAGTCGCGGACGGTGCCTGCCGATGACCACCGCGCCCCGACGACGAAGCCCCGATGCCACTCGCAGCGCAGCGACCCGAGCAGCCACGCCCGCGACGCCCCGAGCAGCGCCTGGGCCCGGGGGGCGCTGAGGTCGAGCTGCGCCAGGTTCGCCTGTCGCTCGAGCAGGGAGAGCCAGTCGCTCCGCGCGCCCTCGAGGCGGCGCTCGACGTGCCACGCCGGTGTGTTTTCGAGCGGCACGCGAAATGTCGCCTCGCTGAGCGGGTTGAAGAGCACGTCGCCGGGTTGAAGCGTCGGGCCCTGACCTGCTGGGCGAAACTCCGCGCGCCCGTTGACGATGACGTCGGTCGGCGCCTGTCGCGTCCCGCCCTCGTCAGGTACCCGCACGCGCGCCGGGTCGACCCCCCCGAAGCAGTTTCCCCAGGGCTGGCCGAACCGCGGCCCCCACACCTCGAGCATCATCGATTTGGCCGCGCCATCTTCTGGCTGGTATGACGCGCCGGTGGACACCGCTCCGATGACGCGCGTAACCCCGCGAATGGGGGGGGGAATTTCTGGCAGGGGCATCGAGGGGCGCGACTATGTCCGCCTCTGACGCCTCCGTCATCGTCGGCGGAGCGCCGGCTGATCCGCTGATCGGGACGAGCATCGGCGCGTACGTGGTGAAGTCGATGTTGGGGGACGGGGGCATGGCGATGGTCTTTCTCGCGGAGCACCAGGCCATCGGGCGCAAGATGGCGGTGAAGGTGCTCAAGGCCGACATCGCGGCGCAGAGCGAGTGGGGCCGGCGCTTCGTGGCCGAGGCGCAGGTGGTCGCCGCGCTCAAGCACCGCAACATCGTCGAGGTGTTCGACTTCGGGCAGCTCCCCGATGGGCGGCAGTTCTTGATGATGGAGTACGTGCAGGGCGAGTCGCTCGCCGAGTACGTCGGGAAGCACGCCCCGCTGATTCCTTCGGTCGCGCTCGACTTCGTCGATCAGATCCTCAACGCGCTCGGTGAAGCCCACAAGAAGGGCATCGTGCACCGCGACCTCAAGCCCGCGAACGTGATGCTGGTGCGCGAGCACAACAACGAGCCGCTGCTCAAGGTGCTCGACTTCGGGCTGGCCCGGGTGAGCCCGATGGAGCTCCAGCTCGAGGCCGGCTCGCAGGAGGCGAAGACCTCGTTGCTCGCGGGCACCCCGGCGTACATCGCCCCCGAGCAGGCGCTCGGTGAGGTCGTCGATGGGCGCGCCGATCTCTATGCGCTCGGCGTGATGCTGTTCGAGATGTTGACCGGCCGGCTCCCGTTCGACGCGAAGGACGACCGCGACCTCGTGCAGATGCACGTGAGCAACCGGGCGCCGGCGCTCGACTCCGTGCTGTCGAACGCGCCCCCGGGGTTGGTCGACTTCGTCGCCACGCTGCTCTCGAAGGAGCGCGATCGTCGCCCGGCGAACGCCGACGTGGCGCGCCAGGCCGTGCAGCGCATCATCAAGGACCTCCGCAGCGAGGCGACCGCGATGCGCGCGATGCCGGTGCACGCGCTCACCCAGAAGGTCGAGCCGTCCTTCGCGAAGAGCGCGACGACCGAGGTCACGCTCAAGGCCGCGAAGCCCTCGTCCGGCCCGCGCGTGGCGGTGGTGGGCGCGGCGGTGGTGTTGCTGCTCCTCGCGGTCTGGGCGCTCTGGCCCGCGCCGCCCGGGTCGCCGCTGATGGAGCCTGGGGTCGAGCCGGTGAAGGTCGAGCCGGTGAAGGTGGCCGAGCCGACGCCCGTCGCGCCGCCGGTCGTCGACCCTGAAGATCTCGCGCCGTTGCCGACCACGGTGGTGAAGCCGGTGGTCCGGGTCGAGGTGAAGAAGCCGCAGGTGACGATCCAGGCGCCGCCGGCGTGCACCTTCGACGACCACTTTCGAGACTACGCGCGCCGCACGCGCGACGAACTCAAGGGCATGGGTGACGCGCAGAAGCCCGCGTTCGTGAAGGCGTCTGATCAGCTGTCGGACGCGTTGATTGAAAAGAACTGTGCCCGGGCCAACGTCGCGCTCTCTGCGCTGCGCAAGGCCGTGGGCGCCGAAGAGGAATGACGATGACGAAGACGACGTGGTGTCGAAGAGCGTGGGTCGCCGCGCTGTGCGTCGCGACGGTGGCGAGCGCCCAGGCGCAGAAACCGAGCGCGGTCAGCACGGCCCTCGAGCTCGATCCGAACCCGAGCCTGACGCGCTTCGAGAAGGAGCTGCAGTCGAGCTGGTTCAAGCTGCTCGACGAACGCTCGGGGGCGTTGGTGCCTTCGCGGAAGGAAGCGGAGGCCGCGCTCAAGGAGACGAAGCGGCTCGACTTCCGCGAGTCGGACGAGGCGCTCGGGAAGCTCGCCGAGCGTGCGGGCACGCTCTACGGGGTGTTCGCGTCGCTCCAGTACTCGGCGAAGAAGCAGCTCGTGCTGACCGGCCGCGTGGTGCGCGACGACGGCAAGCTCATCAAGACCGCGCGGGTGGAGTTGCCCCGGGGCGAAGAGACCATCGTCGCGCGCTTCACGCCGCTGGCGGAGTTGTTCTTCACCGAGCTGGGGCTCGCGCGGCTGCCGACGTTCAAGGAAGCCCCCATCGAGGCGGTGAAGCTGCCGCCCGTGAAGGTCGAGCTGAAGGACCCGCCGCCGCCGTTGCCTCCGTTGGTCGAGGCGGTCGACACCGGAGCGGGCCAGCGCACCGCGGGACAGGTGCTCGTCATCGGCGGCGCGGGGGTCGCTGTCGTCGGCGCCGTTCTCGTCGGTGTCGCACAGGGCGTGGGCGGAACGCTCGGCGTGGTGAAGGGAAATCTGCCCGCTGACCGGCTCGGCGACTTCAAGATGGCCCAGACCCTCAACGTCGCGGGGCTCGCGACTTTGGGAGCGGGCGCGGTGGTGGCGGCAGTGGGTGGCGTGGTGTGGGGCCTCGCTCCGAGCGCGCCGGTGAAGGTGACCGCGTCGCCGCTGTCGGGTGGCGCGATGGTTGGCATCCAGGGGGAGTTCTGAACATGCGCGGACGGTTGATTCTGGTTTTCTCGGTGTCGCTCGCGGCCTGCGACTTTGGCGTGACGCGGTGTGCTTCGGACGCTGACTGCAAGGATCCCGGCGTGTGCTCGTCCGAGAAGATCTGCGTCGTGTCTTCGGATGGAGGCCCGGGTGGGGGTGGTGGGACGACCGGTGGTGGCGGCGGGACGACGGGCGGTGGTGGCGGGACGACCGGTGGTGGTGGCGGGGCGACCGGTGGTGGTGGCGGGATGACCGGCGGTGGTGGCGCGACCGGTGGCGGTGGCGGGGCGATGTGCCCGGCGATGTGCCCGGCAGGATTTCGGTGCGACTCAGGCGGGACGACGTGCACGTCGAGACTGACAGGCATCGTCATCGACACGCCGCTGGCGAACGCGAGGACGAAGCAGACGACGGTGCAGGTGACGGCACACCTGACGACGGATGGACTCGTCGAACCGCCGATGGCGCTGTGGATGGTGCTCGACACCGGAGTGAGTACGTCGGTACCGCTGACTGGCCCGAACTACACGGCGACGACGGCGACGCTGCCGGACGGGCCGCACACGGTGCAGATGTCATTGGTAGATGGGGGCTTGATGACGAGCCGGAGCTTCAGCGTCGACACGGTGGCGCCGACGCTGACGGGCCCGCTGCCCGGAACGTCGATGCGCGACGACCTGGTGGTGTTGTCGCTGACTGCGAGCGAGGCGCTGGAGCTCGGAAGCATCCAGGTGACGTTGGGGGGCGTGATGATGGGGACGTCGACGACTGCGTGTGGAGGGGATGCTGGGTGCTGGACGTTGGACATGTCGCAGCCGGCCATGCCTGGGCTGTCGGGGAGCTTCCAGGTGACGGCGACGGGGACGGACCTCGCGGGGAACGTCGCGACGGCCACCAACCTGGGGATGGTGTCGGTGAGCCGCAAGCGCTGGGAGGTGCAGGTCAACACAGATGAGATTCGGGCCACGCCGGCAGTGGGCCGCGACGGGACGCTCTATGTGGGCACCTCTGGAGGGACTGGCATCACAGGAAGCCTCTATGGGCTGAACCCCCTCGATGGCGGAGTGTCGGTGGCGGCGACGACGCTGCTGGGGGCGGTGGTGAGCGTGGCGACGGCGGTGAGTGGGGCCGATGCGGGGCTGGTGTACTTCACGAGCAACACAACCACGGGCCTCGTGGGGGCGCGACTGGAGGGAAACCTCTCGCAGGCGCCCGTCCAGCCGGCAAGCGTGGGCAACGGCGGGAAGACGTATTCCGCGTTGGCGTTGGTGGGAAAGCAGAGCAGCACCGAGGTGGGGGCCGTCGCGGCCTTCAGCAGCATCTCGTCGAGCAGCACCGCGGGTCGCCTCGTCGTCTACGCCCCGAACTCGCCGCCTGAGGGCACCAACGCCTCGCCCACCCAGGCCTTTGACTTCTCCGCAAGCACCAACGAGCCACCCAACAACATCATCGTCAGCGGCAGCACGGCCTACCTACTCACGAGGCCTGCGGGCGCCGGACTCTTCTGGAGGCCGGTGACGGGCGTTGACGGCAACTCACCGATGAGTGGCGCGCCCTTGACGTTGGCCTCCACGGGCTCGGCCCTGACGATGGGGCAGTCGTGGGTGGACAACGAGGCGCTGGTGGGAGGGATGGGCACCGTCCACGGCTTCTACCGGCTCAGCACCGCGGTGGACGCCGGCAACCTGACGGTGGACGCGGAGAACGGGATGGCTGCCTACAACGGGACACAGGCCTTCGCGGGACGAGGCGATGCACTCATTGCCTTCAATCCGCAGCAACTCGGGGCCGCAGGCGTGTCACTGGCGCCCACCTCCAACATGGGCGCCATCCGGACCTCACCGGTGCTGGGGGCCGCGAGGGGGACGGAGCCCGCGCTTGGCTACGCAGTCAACACGGACGGGCGCCTCTTCGTCTTCCGTCAGGACGGGGCGACGAATAGCACCATCGACTTCGGCGACGTCTTCACGACGGCCGGGCTCGTCTACGCGCACCCCACGCTCGACTGCAACCGACGGACTGGAGCGGCGAGCTCCACGACGGGGGTGCTGTACGTCACCAACAACCAGGGCTTCGTGGTGGCCCTCATCGTCGACTCGCCGAAGTTGCTGACGACGCCGGGGGCGTGGCCGAAGTACCAGCGCACCGCGGGCAACGCCGGCAACCCCGACAACACCCGCTTCCCCCTCAACGCTGGCTGTCCCTGACGGATGCTGGGTCAGCGCGTCGGTGGCTATGAAGTGAAGTCCATTCTCGCGAGTGGGCGCCGCACGCTGTACCTCGCCGTCAACTCGGAGTCCGGCCATCGCGCGGCGATTCGTGCGTTCACCCTCGACGACACGGGCGCCTCGTTCGATGAGTTCGCCGGTGAGGTCGCTGCGTTTCTGTCGCTCGCCTCCCGGCCCGAAGTCGTCGCCCGCAGGCTCGATGATGGTCGCGAGGTGTTGTTCGCGGCGGTCGATCCCTCAGCGCCAGGCACCGGCGAGACCCGCTTCCCGGTGACGACACGCATCGAGCGCTCACCCAGGCCACGCCGCTCGCGTCGAGGCGTGTACTTCGCGCTCGCGGCCCTGCTGGCGTTCCTGCTCCTGGGGCTGGGCCTGTGGCGCAGACAGCAGGTCGAACTCCCGCCTGTCGCGCTCGTCGTCGCGCCGCCGCCCAGCGCTCCACCCAACCTGGCGTTGGCCCCGCCCGAGCCTGAACGACCTGTGCCCGCACAGGTGGTTCCCGTCGTCGAGACGCCACGCGGGGTCACCGCCCGGAAGGCGACGACGAGCGACGCGCCGTGCGACCCGTCCGACGAGTGGAAGAAGAACCGCATCGCCGACGTGCAGGAACTCGAGCTGCGCGTGCAGGGGTCCGACACGCTCTGGAAGCAGGAACAGCCGCACCTCGATCAGCTGTCGAAGCTCGTCTCCCGCGCGCGCGATCCGCAGGACTGTCGCGCAGTCGAAGCGAGCCTCAAGAAGGTCGTCGCCCGCCTCGTCGGCTCAGACTGAACGCGACACTCCCCGACCCCGGGGCAGTTCACCCCGTTTCAATCTGAAACTCGGCGCCCCCGCGCACGCCCACATCTCGCAGGCTTATGGGCGGCGGCATTGCTGCATCAGCCGGCCGCATGGCTCGGTTTCTCAGTCTGCTGGTCCTGGTGTCGCTGAGCGCCTTCGCCGCAGAGGGGGAGGATGCCGGCGTCTCCCAGACGCTCGGCTTCGACGTGGTCAACACCCCCTGGGGCCCGGGGCGGAAGTCTTCTGGCGAGCTCTTTCACAGCGCGGCCACCTCGCTGCCCGAAGGGCCGCTGCGCTGGAAATGGAAGGACTACGCGGTGGCCATCGGCGGCCAATACCTCGCGCGGGGCGAGCTCCGCGACGGCGCCGACTTCAACGCCACCGCCGACGACCACGCCCTCGGGTTCGACCAGCGCGTCCGGCTCACCGTCCGCGCCTCGGCGAAGGAGCGCGTGGGGGTGCTCATCGAACTCCAGGACGTGCGCGCCTGGGGCTCGGAGCCCAACACCGTGACGGTCACGCCCAACACCGGGCTGCACCAGGGCTTCGTCGACCTCAGAGCCGCCTCGTGGCTCGACGTGCGCATCGGCCGCCAGGAGCTCTCATACGGTGAAGAGCGGCTCATCGGGAACCTCGACTGGGCCCAGACGGCGCGGGCCTTCGATGGCGTCTTCGTCCGCGTGACGGCGTCATCGTCGGTGACCCTCGACGCCTTCGGCATGATGCTCAAGCCGCCCGCGTTCCTCGTGCCCGACGGCGGGGGCGGGCGCTTCCACAACTCCGGCAGCTACTTCACCGGCCTCTACGCGCGGGCCCGCATGGGCAAGGCCGGCTTCGACGTGTACGGGCTCGGGCTCCTCGAGGACCCGTCGTCGGCCGCGGTCGGCCTGTCGAAAGACTCGAACCGCTTCACGCTCGGCGCGCGGGGCTTCGCCACCGTGGGTGGGCTCGCGCTCGTGGGTGAGGCCGCGTTCCAGACCGGCAAGGTCGGCCTCGCCCAGGAAACCCAGGTCGCGGGCGCCTTTGCCCTCAAGGCGACGTACACCTTCGTCTCGGTGTGGGGCGCCCCCTACGTGATGGGCGAGCTCAGCGGCGCGTCGGGCGACGGCACGCCCGGCGACGGCGTGGACCACACCTTTCACCAGCTCTTCCCCACCGGTCACGCGCACCTCGGGTACATGGACTCTGTGGGCTGGCAGAACGTCGTGGCGGCGCGGGGCACCGTCGGCTTCCGCCCGGGCGGCGTGCACGTGTGGCTCGACGTGCACCACTTCCGGGCATGGGACCCCAGGGGTGCCTGGTACGCGGCGAACGGAACGGTCTTCCTCGCGGCCGACCCGGCGCGCACCAGCGGCAACATGGGCACCGAGGTCGATCTCTCGGTGACGGTGCCGGTCTTCGAGAACGTCTCGCTGGCCGGCAACGTGTCGGTCTTCATGCCCGGGCTCGAGGCGCTGGCGCGGGGCACGGCGCCCTCGACGTGGGGCTTCCTCTCGGTGCGCAGCCAGTTCTGAAGACGCATGGACCGGTTCCTCAAGGTTGCGGGCGGGCTGTTGCTCCTCGGCGTGGGCCTGGGCGCGGTGTTGCGCGTCGGGCAGCTCACGGCCTTCGAGTGGCTCAACGTCGGCAACGCGACGCACGCGCACTCGCACACCTTGTACTGGGGCTGGGCGGGGCTCACGCTCTTCGCCCTCTTCTTCGAGCGCGTCGGAGCCGTGGGCCGGGCGACGCAGGTGGTGCTCGGCGCGGTGTCGGTGGTGGGCGTCGCGACCTTTGGGGTGTTCCTCGCCTGGGGCTACGGCCGACCCGGGGTCGTGCTCTCGGCGGCGACGGTGGTGCCCTTCGGGGCGGCGGTGGGGCTCTTCGTGCGCGCGGCGCGACGGGAACGTGGCGTCGACCTCGTCTTCTTCCGGGCGGCAGTGGCCTTCGTGGCGGTGTCGTACGCTGCGGCGCTCTCGCGGGTCGTGCTCAAGGTGCTGCACGTCGACGACCCCCTGGTCGCCGCGCTGGCGGTGCACGGGTTCCTCGGCGCGTTCGGGGCGTTCTTCATGCTCGGCGTGATGGGGCTCACGGTGCGCGTGCTCGGGGCGCCATCGCCGCGGCTGCTGCGCGTGGTGCTGGCCTTCGCGGCGTTGCTGCCCCTGCCTTCGTTGCTCACGGTGCCCGGCGTCGACGAGACCTTCATCGGGGGCATCGCCCGCCTGTCCGCGCTGCTGATGCTCGTTCCCGCGGCGGCGTGGGCGGCGTGGGCCTGGAAGGCCACGGTCTCTCGGCCCGCCGCCCTGCGCTTCGTGGTGCGCAGCAGCGCGCTCGCGTGGGGCGCCTCGGTGCTCGTGCTCGCGCTGGTGGCGCTGGGCGTGGTGCCGTCCTTCCCGGTGCAGCGCCACGCTGTGGTGCTCGTGGTGCACCTGCAGACGCTCGGGGTGGTGACCGCCTCGCTCTTCACCCTGCTCGAGCTCCGGCGCGCGCGGCCGCGGCTCAGCCTCGTCGTCGCGCACCAGGCCGCGGTGGCGGTGCTGCTGGTGGGGCTGGGCGTCGCGGCGGTCGCGCCCGGGAGGGCCGGGTTGGTGCTGGCGGCGGTCGGTGGCGGGTGTGTCGTCGCCGTGCAGGTCGTGTTGGTGCTGCGGTGCTGGCTCGCCAGGCCCCAGTCGGTGCCCGGCGCGCGCAGCTCACTCACGTCCTCGTCGTGGAACTCATGAAGGAGCCCAGATGGTGAACCTCGGTGAAACCCCCGGCGGAGAGACGCTCGTCGAGCTGCTCCTCGCCTGTCACGCGCGCATCCGGCGGTTTGCCCGCCTCGCCCTCACCATCGGCGCCCGCCCGGAGCTCGACGTGCGCGAGGTGAAGGAGGCCGCGGCCCAGTGCCTGCGCTACTTCACCGAGGCGCTGCCGCTGCACGTGCGCGACGAGGAAGACAGCGTGGCGCCCCGGCTGGCCGACCGAAACCCGGCCCTCGACGCGACGATGGCCCAGCTGCGCGCGCAACACTTCGCCCACGGCGTCCGCGTCGACGCGCTCACCCAGGCCCTGCGCGCGGTGCTGACGAAGCCCGAAGATCAACCGCACCGCCGCCGCCTCGCGCTCGCGGCCGCGACCCTCGAGACCGACCTCGAGGCGCACCTCGTGCTCGAAGAGACGGCGCTGTTCCCGTTCATTCCCACCGAGCTGACCGCCCAACAGCAGGCCGACGCGGTGGTGGAACTGCGCGCCCGGCGGCAGCCCAGGTCGTGAACGGCGCGGGTTCGGCTCGCAGGATCAAGTCGCTGCCGGGCCACTCACACGCCCGGGAGTGACTCCGGCCCCGGGCCCTCGGCGAGGGGCTTGCGCGGCGGCAGCTTGTTCACGTCGATGCGGAAGAGCCTGGCCGCGGTCTTCCACGCCACGTTCTCCAGCACCTCCGCATCGAAGTTCAGCTCGGTGAGGAGCTTGAGGTAGGGCTTCATGGTCACCAGCGGCCAGTCGCTGCCGTACATCAGCTGCTTCTCGGGGTTGCCCATGTACGCGATCATCTCCTTGAGCCGCATCGCCACGTAGCGCTCGAACTCGTAGGTGAAGTCGCCCAGGGTCAACCCGGAGATGTCGGCGTAGACGTTCTCGTTCTTGTAGAGGACCTCGGCGGCGTCCTGGAACCACGGGTTGCCCAGGTGGCACATCACGAACTTCACGTCGGGGTTGTCCACCGCGACGTCGTCCACCAGCAGCGGGTGTGCCTGCCGGACCTTCGCCGTCCGACTGTAGGTGTCGCCGGTGTGAATCAACACCGGCACGTCGTACTTGGCGGCGATGCGGAACACCGTCTCGAGCGACGGATCGTTGATGGGGTAGTGGTCGTAGCCCGGGTAGAGCTTGATCCCCTTCACCGCGCCGTCGCGGATGCGCGTCTCCAGTGAGTAGAGGTCGGTGCGCGCGTCTCCCCGCCAGCGCAGGCCCTCGATCAACGTCACCCGCGGGTCGGTCGAGAGCAGGGTGAGCAGCTCCTCGACGCTGGGCCGGTCGAGATCGATCTTGTACGAGCTGAGCACCACGCAGTGATCGATGCCGCAGATCTCCATCTGCGCGAAGAGCTCGCGCACGTTCTCGGTCGTCGGGCGGCGCGTCGCCTCGTGGTAGTTGTTGAGGTGAACGTGAGCGTCGATGAGGTAGCGGGGCGCCATGGCCGATTCGTACCACCCTGCACGGGGAGCCCAAGCCGAATGACCCTGCCGCTCCACATTCTCACGGGCTTCCTCGGCGCCGGGAAGACGACGTTGCTCGACCGCTTGCTCAGGGTGCGCAGCGAACGCGTCGCCGTGCTGATCAACGAGGCCGGCGCGGTGGCCCTCGACCACCACCTGGTCGAGGCCGTCGACGGTGACATCTCGGTGCTCGCCTCGGGCTGCATCTGCTGCACCGTGAGCAGCGAACTCGCCGAAGCGCTGGAGCGCGTGCTCCTGCTCCGCCCCGACCGCGTCGTCATCGAGACCACGGGCCTGGCGACGCCCGCGCCGCTGGTGCACGCCCTCACCACCCACCCTCGGCTCTCCACCGCGGTCTCGCTGGCCGGGGTGCTGACCGTGGTGGACGCCGCGCGGGGAATCCGCTTGCTGGAGGAGCAGCCGGAGGCGCGCGCGCAGCTCGAGCTGGCAGACCGCGTCGTCCTCACCCACCTCGACCTCGCCCCCCTCGAGCAGGCGAGCGCGCTGCGGGCCCACCTCGCAGAGCACTACCCCGCCAGCGAGGTGCTCGAGGCCCGCCACGGCGAGGTGCCCCTCGAGCGCCTGCTGGCGCCCGCGACCACGCAGCGCCTGGTCGACACCCGCGCGGCCTCGCGTTGGCTCTCGCCCTCGAGCCCCGGCCATGACGTCACCAGCCAGATGCTGGAGCTGCCGGACACCGTCGACGACGTGGCCCTCGGGCTGTGGCTGCGGTTGGTGACGCAGCTCGATGGCCCGAGGCTCCTGCGCATCAAGGGCCTGGTGCAGAGCCGGCGCACTGGCCAGTGGCTGGTGTTGCAGTCGGCGCAGCACGCGGTCTCCCCGCCGAGGGCGCTGGACGCCGCCCCGAGAGACTGGCGGGGCTCGAGGCTGGTGGTGCTCTCGCGGGGCCTGCCCGCACCGACCCGCGACGCCCTGGCAGCCTCGGCCCAGAGCGCGGCTCGCGGCGCGTGACTTCGGCCACCCTTCCACCTAGGGCCGTGAAGAGGTCACTCCATGGTGAAGACGAAGACTGACGACGAGACCGCCGAGAAGCAGATGGTGCTGCGAAACCTGACCATCGAAGACTTCGATCAACTGGTGGCGCTGGGACAGCGCTGCTTCCCCGGCATGAAGCCGTGGCAGCGCGAGCAGATCGAGAGCCAGCTCAATCTCTTCCCCGAAGGCCAGGCGGTGCTCGAGTACGCCGGTCAGATCGTCGCGACGTCGTCTTGCTTGCAGGTCGAGTTCTCCGAGTACTCCGACTGGGCGAACTGGCGGGAGATCGCCGACGCCGGCTTCATCCGCAACCATGACCCCGAGGGCGACACGGTCTACGGGATCGAGATCATGGTGGACCCCGCGCTGCGTGGGATGAAGCTGTCGCGGCGGCTCTACGACGCGCGCAAGAAGCTGGTGCGCGAGAAGAACCTGGCCCGCATCATCATCGGCGGCCGCATCCCCGGGTACCACACGGTCGCCGACACCATGACCGCCCACGAGTACGTCGACCGGGTGGTGGCCAAGGAGCTGACCGACCCGGTGCTCACCCCGCAGCTCTCCAACGGCTTCGTGCTCAAGCGGTTGATCCCCGAGTACCTCCCGTCGGACGTGGAGTCGCGCGGCTATGCCACCTTCCTCGAGTGGTCGAACGTCGACTACCGGCCCGACCCGACCCGCCACCCCCGCGACGTCTCGGTGGTCCGCCTCTGCGTGGTGCAATACGAGATGCGGGCGGTGAAGGACTTCGCCGAGTTCGCGGCCAACTGCGAATATTTCGTAGACGCCGCCTCGGACGATCGCGCCGACTTCGTCGTCTTCCCCGAGCTCTTCACCTTGCAGTTGTTGGCCACCCTCGAGCGCACGCGCCCGGGCCTGGCCGCCCGCCAGCTCGCCGAGCTCTCGCCCCGCATCATCGAGCTCTTCACCGGCCTCGCGCTGCGCCACAACATCAACATCGTGGGCGGCAGCATGTTCACCCTCGCCGAGGGCGGAAAGCTGCACAACAGCGCCTTCCTCTACCGCCGCGACGGCACCCGGGGGCAGCAGGACAAGATCAACATCACCCCCAACGAGCGCAAGTGGTGGGGGGTGACCCCGGGCTCCACCGTCGAGGTCTTCGACACCGACCGCGGGCACGTCGCCATCTTCCTGTGCCACGACGTGGAGTTCCCCGAGCTGGGCCGCATCGCCGCGGCCAAGGGCGCCGAGCTCTTCTTCGTGCCCTTCAACACCGCCGAGCGGCGCGGGTTCCTTCGCGTCAGCCTCTGCGCCCAGGCCCGCAGCATCGAGAACCACGTCTTCACCGCCATCTCCGGGTGCGTGGGCAACCTCCCCAACGTCGAGAACGCAGACGTGCACTACGCGGAGTCAGCGGTCTTCACCCCGGCAGACTTCGGCTTCAGCCGCGACGCGGTGGCCGCGACCTCACCTCCCAACGTCGAGACGCTCATCGTGCAGGACGTCGATCTCGACCTGCTGCGCCGCTACCGCCGCGAGAGCGCCGTGCAGCGCTGGCATGACCGGCGTCGCGACATCTTCCGGCTCACCTGGAAGGACGCCGACGGCGAGCACGAGGCGTAGCCCGTCACCGCGCGGTGGCCGTTGAGAGGCGATCAGGGGCCGCGTCGATGGTCACCGCGACCGGGGCCGAGGGCACGCCGTTGGTGACGAGCTGCAGGTCCTGCCCGCGGGCGCGTGGTCTGGCGCGCTCGAGCTCTTCGGCGCCTGTCGGACAAGTTGCTGGAAGCAGCGGCAGCCGTCGGGGGCGATGCGCCCCGGAGTTGACCTGGTCCGGCCCGGCCCGCATGGTCGCCGGCGATGCGCACCCCGAGCGTTCTCCCGCTGACGTTGTTCACCATGGGGTTGGCGTGCGCGGGCTGCGCGACGACTCCGAAGACCTCCGCGGTGGCCACCTCGCGCCCGGGGCTGATGGCCTCGGGCCCCGAGTGGCTGACCGCCGAGGGGCCCGCGCCCTCGCTCAGGGGCCACCACGTCGTCTTCGTCGCCGGCTTCATGAGCGAGGTGATCCCCGGCTACTTCATCGACAACGCGGCGGTGACGCGCGAGCTGGGCGCAGAGACCTCGACGCTGTTCCCGCCGTCGAGCAGCTCGTTGGTCAACGACGTCGGCCTCGTCGAGCGCGAGGTCGCCGCCCATCGCAACGTGCCGGTGGTGCTGGTCGGTCACAGCAAGGGCGGGGCGGCGGTGCTGCTCACCGTGCTGCAACACCCCGAGCTGGTGCTCACCGGCCGGGTGGAGTGCGTCGTCGTCATTCAGGGCGCCGTGGGGGGCTCGCCGCTCGCCGACGCGCTGACGAAGGTGCGGCCGCTGGCGAAGCCCGGGCTCCGCTCGTTGACCACCGGGCAGGCGAAGAGCGCCTTCGTCCTGGCAATGGATGCGGCGGCCCGCAGCCTCACTGAAGCCGAGTGGGCGCGCCTGTTCTCCCGCATCTTCTACGTGCGCTCGGCTCACCGCGAAGGCTCACTCGGCGCGGAACTGGCGATCACCGAGCTCATCCTCCGCGAGCACGGAGAAAACGACGGGCTGCTGCCACCCGGGGAGATGAAGCTCGACGAGGGCGTGGACCTCGGCGTGCTCGACGCGGACCACGCGTCGCTCACCGTCTCGAGTTTCCTGAGCGTCACCACCGTCGAGGAGCGCCGGGCCTTCACCACCGCGCTGTACCGCGAGGTCGGGCGACGCCTCGGGTGGGCGCACCTGCCCCAGTGAGCAGCCGTGCGCGAGGTCTTCGCCCTTTCCCCGGGGATCTCCAGTTCGTCGGGCTGAACTCATTGACACCGCCGCCCATGACTCCCAAGGTTCGCCCCGTCTCGGGGGGAAACGAAAGAGCAGGCACGGGTGAGCAACCCCTCCGATTTTCCAGCTGACTGGCCGACGCCCGGGCCCATCGATCTCAGTCGCCACGACCTCCCGCACCCATCGGCGACGACGGAGTGGTGGTACGTCAACGCGCACCTCACGGCGACCGACGGCCGCGCGTTCTCGGTCTTCGCGGCCTTCTTCCGCATCATCAACGGCAAGCAGCCCGACGGCGCGTGGCAGTACGCGCACTCGCTGACGTGGGCGGTGACCGACGTCGCCGCGAAGGACTACGTCGCCCGCAGCTTCGTCGACGCCAACGCGCCGGCCATCGGGCTCGAGCGCATCAAGAAGGGGCACGGCGCGCGCGACGAGCGGCTCAACCGCGCGGTGAGCGAGGTGCTCGAGAAGGGCCGCGTGCCCTTGCCCGACCGCTTCATCCCCGGGCCGGTGCAGGTGGCGGCTGATCGGCTCGCGCTCGACTACGGCGGCATGCGCTTCGAGAAGGTGCGCGCGGGCGAGTACCGCCTCGTGCTGGGCAGCGCGGAGGGCCCGCGTGCTCCCGTCGGCGTGGACCTGACCTTCCTGCTGAAGAAGCCGCCCATTCGCCACGGGGACGACGGCGTCGTGCGCGGCGTGCACGGCGAAGACATGTTCTACGTCTTCGTCCCGCGCTGCGAGGTGAAGGGCGCCCTCACGCTCGAAGGAAAGCGGGTCGAGGTCAGCGGGCAGGGTTGGTACGACCACGAGTTCGGCGCGCCTCCGAAGCAGAAGGAAGAGGAGAAGAAGAGCGACCTCGGCGTGGTGGCCTGGAACTGGGTCTCGGCGCAGCTCGACGACGGCACCGACGTCAGCGTGTACGACCTGGTGCACTCCGAGACGAAGCAGAGCCAGGGCCGCTGGGCGATCCTCATCGACCCCGACGGCACCCGCCGCGCGTTCGACGCCTTCACCCTGACGCCCACCGGCCAGTGGCGCAGCGTGCGCACGTTCGAGAAGTACCCCACCGCGTTCTCCCTGGAGATCCCCGGCGCGGGGCTGAAGCTGATCATCGAGGCGGAGGTCGCTGATCAGGAGCTGGTGACCGTCATCTCCAAGCCGGCGTTCTGGGAAGGGCGTTGCCGGGTGCAGGGCACGCTCGCGGGCAAGCCGGTGCAGGGCCTGGGTTTCGTCGAGCGCAGCGGGTTCTTCACCGCAGAGACGCTCGACGGCTTCTTCAAGAGCGTCGGCGAAGCGGTGCGCGACTCGGTTCAGGAGGTCTACCCGCTCGAGCTCACCCGCGAGCACGCCGAGAAGCTGGTGGCAGCGCCGGGGCGGGAATGGGTGCTCGATGGGGTCGACCTGCCGCAGCTCGCGCGCACGCTCATCGCGCCGGTGCGGGAGATCACCGATCGCGGCGGCAAGGCGTGGCGCTCGTACGCCGCGCTGGCGTGCTGCGACGTGGTGCTGGGCGACTCGCGCAAGTTCGCCGAGTGGCTCGCGTTCCCCGAGTTCATGCACGTCGGCTCGCTCATCGTCGACGACGTGCAGGACCAGTCCGACATCCGCCGGGGCGGGCCGACCACCCACCTCAAGTACGGGGAGGCGATCGCCATCAACGCCGGCACCGCCGCGTACTTCATGGGTGAGCGCATGCTCCGCCGCTCGCTGGTGTCCGACGCGGCGAAGCTCGAGCTGTACGACCTCTACTTCGAGGCGCTCCGCGAGGGGCACGCGGGCCAGGCCATCGATCTCGACGGGCTCAACGCCTTCGTGCCGGCGGCGCTCGACTCGGGTGACGTGAAGTCGCTCGAGCAGAAGGTGCTGGCGATTCACCGGCTGAAGACCGCCGCGCCGGCCTCGGCGCTCGCGCGCATGGGCGGCATCGCCGGCGGGGGCTCGCGGGTGCAGATCGAGGCGCTCGGCCGCTACTTCGACGCGCTGGGCCTCGCGTTTCAGATCGTCGACGACGTGCTCAACCTGCGCGGCTTCAAGGGCGACCTGAAGAAGACCGGCGAAGACATCGCGCACGGCAAGGTGACGATGCCGGTGGCGCGCGCGCTCGGAGCGCTCCCCGACGCCGAGCGGCGACGCCTGTGGTTCCTCGTGGCGATGAAGTCGACCGACGCGCACGTGGTGGGCGAGGCCATCGGGCTCATCGAGAAGTGCGGGGCGCTCGACGGCTCGATGCACGACGCGAAGCAGTTGGTGGAAGACGCGTGGACGGCGCTCTCCCCGCTGGTCGACGACTCGTTGGCCAAGGTGATGCTGCGCGCGTTCGGCTGGTACGTGTTGGAGCGGCACTACTGACCGTCCGGCCTCTGGCTCGAGGGTGTGGGTTCTTGCTTGGCCGCTGAGCGGTATCGGGCGGATGCTGCCGCCCCATGAGAGAGCTCCGCCTCGAGCTGGCCCGCACCGCGTTGAAGCGCCGTCGTACCCGCATCGTCGCCACGCTCGGCCCGGCGTCGTCGTCGGACGAGGTGATCGAGAAGCTGATCATCGCGGGCGTCGACGTCTTTCGGCTCAACTTCTCCCACGGGGCCCACGAGGGGCACGGGCAGAACATCGAGCGGGTGCGGCGCATCGCCGGCGTGCTCGGGCGCCACACCGCCATCCTCGGTGACCTCTGCGGCCCGAAGATCCGCGTGGGCACATTCGAGGGCGGGGGCATCGACCTGAAGACGGGCGACACCCTCACCGTGACCACCCGCAACGTCGTCGGCCACGCGACCCTCGTGCCCTCGCAGTACGTCGCGCTCGCCGAGGACATCAACGCCGGTGACCGCATTCTCCTCGACGACGGCAAGCTCGAGATGAAGGTGCTCTCGACCGACAAGAAGACCGAGGTGCAGGTGGTGGTGGTGCAGGGCGGCCGCCTGAAAGACAAGAAGGGCATGAACCTGCCTGGCGTCGCGGTGAGCACGCCCGCGGTGACCGAGAAGGACAAGAGCGACGCCATCTTCGCGGCGACCCAGGGCGTCGACTTCCTCGCGTTGTCCTTCGTGCGCGACGCGAAGGACGTCGGCATCTTGCGCCAGCTGCTCGACCGCAACGGTCACGGCACCATGCCGATCATCGCGAAGATCGAGATGCCCCAGGCCATCGACAACATCGAGGGCATCTTCGACGTGGTCGAGGGCATCATGGTGGCGCGCGGCGATCTCGGGGTGGAGATGCTCCCCGAGGAGGTGCCGCTCATCCAGAACGAGCTGGTGCGCCTCGCGGTGCTGAAGAACAAGCCGGTGATCGTCGCCACGCAGATGCTCGAGAGCATGATCGAGAGCTCGCGCCCCACGCGCGCCGAGGTGACCGACGTCGCCTCTGCCGCGGCGTCCCGGGCCGACGCGGTCATGCTCAGCGCCGAGACCGCGTCGGGGAAGTTCCCGGTCGAGGCCGTCGCCACCATGGACCGCGTGCTGCGCGTGGTGGAGGGCTACCAGTGGAACCACGGCCTGCACGGCCGGGCGAACGACGCGCACGAGAGCAGCATGGGCGCGCTGGCCAACGACCCGAGCGAGGCGATGTCGCGGGCGACGTCGTTGTTGAGCCGCGATCTCCAGGTGCGCGCGGTCGTCGTGCCGACCCGCACCGGGCGCACCGCGCGGCTGGTGTCGGCCGAGCGTCCTGCGGCGCCCATCGTCGCGCTCACCTCCGACCCGGTGCTCGCCCGTCGCCTCTCGCTGTGCTGGGGCGTGGTGGCCGCGGTGAAGACCGAGGCCGAGCTGCAGAAGCCGCAGCACGCGGCCCTCGAGGTGGTGCACCAGTTCGGCCTGGCTGCCACCAACGAGCCGGTGCTCCTGGTGTGGGACTCGTCGAGCGGTGCCGGGAGCCGGGTCGAGCTGACGGTGTCGATTCTCCACGGGTGAGGCGGGCTGTCGCCGGTGCTGGAGCTCGGGTTGCTGATCAGACCTCGATGATCACGATTCGCTGAGGGCGCGTGGCTTGAATCGGAAGCGGCGACCAGTGACCGGGATGATGAAGATCGTCGGTGACCCACTCCGTTGTGGAGGACATCCGGGACCGGCCTGCTTGCCGGCGCCCAGAGGACCGCCCGAGTTCGAACGAACTTCTGCTCTTCCGAACTACCGACAGAAGCCCGTCCCTGATGGCAGTTCCGAACGTGCGAACACGGCGCACGCGCTTCCGCCCGGGCAGACGTGCGTCGGGTCGCACAGCGCCCGGCAGGTCGCGCCCCCCGCACCGGAGACGCAGATCAGGTCGGTCGCGCAGTCTTCCTGGTACACGCACGACGTCCCGAGCCCGGCCGTCGGCGTCTGCGCGCGACACTGCGTCACCACCCGCTGGTCGACGTCCGACTTGATCCCGCATGCGTCGCCGCGGTCACACGGGGCGAAGAGCCGGCATTGTGCAGCGCAGACCCCGTCGGCGGGGAGCCGGTCGGAGGCTCCGAGGCACGCGCCCGGCGCGCACTCCGAGCTGTGCCGGCAGAAGGCATGACAGGTGAGCCCGGGCTCTTCGATTTGATCGCAGATCGCCCCCGCGGCGCAGTCATCGAGTGCGTACGCGTGCCCGGTGTCGCGCGTGCAGGTGCCCCCCACCGGCACCGCGCCCGTCTGCGCTACGCAGGTGGTGTCCACCGTGCCGGCGTCGGTGTCGGAGAGCGTGCACTTCGTCGCGCCCGGCGCCGTGCACGACCGCGGCGAGAGCGGGTCACAGGCCGAACCCTCCTGGCGACAGATCGTCTCGCAGTCGGTGCCACACCGCGCCGCCAGCGCGCGGCCATCGCGGCAGCGCCACGTACCCGGCGCGTAGTCTCCGGAGGTGGCGCACGCGCCGGGAATGCCCACCGGCAGACACCACCAGTTCGGGTACGCGCACGAAGTCGAGCCGCAGCTCTGCGCGGTCGCGCACTGCCACGGCACCCAGCCCGGCGCGCACTCACAGCCACCGCCCTCGCGGCAGGTGCTGTGCGCGGCGCACACGGTGGTGCCGTTGGGGCAGCGCACGGTGAAGCCCTCTGCGCCGCACACCGGCGCGGGCTCGAGCTCGATGGCGGTGCACGCGGTCGGGGCCTGCGCCGGAGGCAGACACCCGTGCTTGCCGCCGTACCAGAGCGGAGTGCACGCGAGGCCCTGGGGGCACGCCTCGCCTCCCGCGCAATCGCGCAGGCAGGCGCCGTCCACCACGCTCGAACACACCCGGCCGACCGCGCAGCCGCCGCCGCACGCCGGCGCGCAGATCCCCAACCGGCACGCGCCTCCCGCGGCGCTGCAGTCCGTCTCCGGACCGCACAGGGCGTCGAGCGCCGGCAAGGTGCACCCGACCCCGGGCTCGCAGGTGAGGCCTCCGGGGCACGTCCCGTCGAGGGCGCAGGGGAAGGGCGTCAGCTTCGCGAGCGACTCCGCGCACGAGGCCCCGAGCGCGACCCAGAGCAGGAACACCGCCGCCCTCACGGGAGCGACTCCGCGAAGCCGAGCGACCCGGCCGGCGGCCAGGCCCGGTCGAGGTTGAAGAGGATCATCGGCGTTCCGACGAGCACCAGCCCTGCGCCCAGCGCGGTGAGGCCGATGGCGTTCCCATTCCACGCGCGGCCGGCGTTCGCAGCGCCCTGGATGTCGCTCGCGGTCGCGAAGCCTCCGGCCTTGATGCGCGCGTTCTCGTTCTCGCCGAGGGCGGCGAAGGTACCGGCGGCCGCCAGCGACAGCCCACCGACCACCAGGAACGCGAGGCCCCGCTCGCGCCAGTCCCGCGTCGCGCTGCGCTCCTCGCGTCGCGCCGTCTCGAGGCGCGCCCGCTCAGCGAGGAACCCCGCGACCATCGCCGGGTCCGCCAGTTGGTCCCAGCGCGACGCGAGCGTGCGTGCCCGGGCGATGCGCGTCGGGTCGTCCGAGAGCGCAACGAAGAGCCGCGCGTGCGTCGCCGCCGTGCCGTACTGCTCGACCTGCGCGAGCAGCAGGGCGAGGTTCCAGTGCGCCTCCGGCCACCACGGCGCCGAGGCGACCGCGCGCCGCCAGCCGCGCAGCGCTTCACCCAGCGCGTCGTGCGCCACCGCGTCGAGGCCCAGCCGACCCGCCGCGAGCGCCTCGGCGGTGGGCGCTGGAGTGCCCGCGCGCGCGCTCACCGGAGCCAGGTCGATCGGCTGTCCCGCGCGATACAGGAGCGCCGCCGCAGCCAGGGCCTCGGCGTTCCCCGCGGTGGCCACGTCTTCCCGCACCCGCGCGAACAGCGACTCGTTGCCGGCCAGCGCCTCGCGGACCCACGCGGCGAGGAGGGGATGGTCGACCACTCCGTAGCGCACGACGAAGGTCTCGCACGCGTCCATCGCTTCGACGCGCTTGCCCTGCTGCGCGAAGCGGACGGCGTCGGCGAGAGGCGCGAGCTCGGCCGCCAGCGCCGGCACCTGGAGCGCGCTCGCGAGGCGGTCATCGGGGAGC
>JBBRUE010000005.1:0-30015 GCA_038248085.1 Myxococcales bacterium
CGCCCGTGTGTTGTTCGCGCTGAATAATCAGCCCGTCTCGTTCTTCGTGCGCGGCACCGGCGCCTGGCGCGACGCAGGGGCACGCGGCGCCAGCGAGTGGAACGCGCAGGCGGGGCTGCAGTTGCGGCTCTTCTCGCGAAGGTAGAACGCACGACACCCCGCCCCCGCTTGGGGCATCATCCCCGGCCCATGGAACAACTCGGCCCCGTCGTCGCCATTGGTGGTGTCGTCGCCCTGATTGGCGGCATCGTCTACCTCGCCTGGCTCTTCGAAAAGAAGCGCACCGAGGCGATGACCGCGTACGCCCAGGCCCACGGCTACGTCTTCGAGGGCAAGCAGCCCGAGCTGGTCGCCCAGCTGTCGGCCTTCAAGCTCTTCAGCCAGGGCCGCGCGCGCACGGTGAAGAACCTCCTGCGCGGGGCGAAGGACACCGGCGCGGTGCGCATCTGCGACTACCAGTACACGACCGGCTCGGGGAAACACCAGCAGGTGCACCAGCAGACCATCTGCGTGCTCCAGACGCCCGGCCGCCAGGCCCCGCACTTCTTCTGCCGCCGCCAGCGCGCCCTCTTCGACGCCCTGGGGAAGGTCTTTGGCGGCCAGGACATCAACTTCGAGGACGACCCGGTCTTCTCCAAGACCTACGTCCTCCAGACCAGCAGCGACGAGGCCCAGCTGCGCAACTTCATGAACCCCGGCCTGCGCGACACCCTCAACAAGATGGCCGACAAGAACGTCGTGCTCGAGGTGGTGGGCGACACGCTGGTGCTGCACCAGGGCAAGCGCCTCAAGACCGAGCAGCTCGACGCCCTGGTGGCCGACGCGATCAACCTGCGCCGCCACTGGAGCTGAGTGCGACACGTCCTCTTCCGCCTCGAGCGTGACCGCTACGCCCTGCCCCTCGACGCCGTGCGCGAGGTGGTGGTGGCGCCCGAGCGCTACACCCGCGTGCCCCACGCCGGCCCCTCGATGAAGGGCGTGATGACCCTGCGCGGCCGGGTCGTCCCGGTGGTCGACCTCGCCAAACTGCTCTCGCTCCCCGGAGATTCACCCGGCGGCAAGGTGGTGCTCCTCGAGCTCTCGCGCCGCGAGCTGGGCCTGCTGGTCACCGACGTCGAGGGCATCGAGCCCATCGACAAGGTGGGTCCCCAGCCCCGGCCGTCCCGCCTGGTGCGCGGGGTGACGCGCGTCGGCGCGCTCCCGGTCACCGTGCTCGATGTCGATGGCCTCGACGCCGCGGTAGCCGCGTCATTCGCGAATGGATAGGGTGGCGCCCCAGGTGACATCCATGTCCAAGCGGGTGCTGGTCGTCGACGACAGCGTCTTCATGCGCGACATCATCAAGGACATCTTCTCCGCCGGCGGGTTTACCGTCGTGGGCGAGGCTGGCAATGGCGTCGAAGCAGTCGAGAAGTACAAAGAACTCAAGCCGGATCTCGTGACGATGGACCTCGTCATGCCCTACCGGAATGGCATCGACGCCACGCGGGAGATCCTGCGCGGCGACGCGCGGGCCCTCGTCGTCATGTGCAGCGCGCTGGGCCAGGAGACGATGGTGATGGAGGCCATCGAGGCCGGCGCCGTCGACTTCATCGTCAAGCCGCCCCGCGCGGAAGACGTGCTGGCCGTGGTGAAGAAGGTCCTCGGCGACGACTGATCCCCCGCGCGAGCGGAGGGTATAGGCTCGGGCTCCCTTGGCCGCGCAGTGGGACACCTCACGGTATTTGAGCCTCTTCATCAGTGAGGCCACCGAGCACCTCGACGCGCTCGGCAAGGAACTCGTGCGCCTCGAGGGCGGGGTCACCGCCGAGGCCATCGACTCGCTCTTCCGTCACGCCCACTCGGTCAAGGGCATGGCCGGCTCGATGGGCTACGAGGCCACCACCGCGCTCGGGCACCGCCTCGAAGACCTGCTCGACCGCGTGCGCAGCGCGCCCGGCCGCTTCGATCGCTCCATCGCCGACGTGGTGCTCCAGGCCATCGACGCCCTCTCGGGCCACGTGAAGGCCGCCGCCGCCGGCGCCCCGTTCCCCGACGCCTCGGTGGTGATTGGCCAGCTCGAGGCCGTCACCCAGTCGCTGCGCCCGGGCACCTCGCTCCCCCTCTCGGCCCCCGAGGCCGCGCCGCTGCTCGAGTCGACGCCCACGCCCGAGTCGGCGCTGCCGCCGCGCTGGCTGGTGACCCTGCGGGTGGCCTCTCACTCCGCCCAGCCCGGGGTGCGCGGCTTCCTCGCCTACAAGCGCCTCTCGTCGCTGGGCAACCTCTTCCGCTGCACGCCGTCGATCGACGAGGTGAAGGCCGGCAAAGTGCCCGGCGGCACCTTCTCGGTCGAGCTCGAGTCCTCCGAGCCCGAGGCCGTGGTGCAGAAGACCGTCAGCCAGGTGGCCGACGTCGAGCTGGTCAGCCTCACCCGCGTCGCCGCCCCGGCCCCCGCGCCCGCGCCGCCGACCGAAGAGAAGCCCGTCGAGCCCGACACCCGGGTGGTGGGCCAGGAGCCGGCCCGCACCATCCGCGTGCGCACCGAGCTGCTCGACGAGTTCCTCGACCTCGCCGGCGAGCTGATGCTGGCCACCGCCGGCGTCCGCGAGGTCGGCCGCGGCCTCAACGAAGGGGCGCGCGCGCTGCTCGGCGAGTCGGTCGATCGCCTGCACGGCCTGGTGCGCGGGCTGCACAACAAGGTGATGGAGGCGCGAATGACGCCGGTGTCGGTCATCACCGACCGGCTCCCCCGCGCCGCCCGCGACATCGCCCGCCGCCGCGGCCGGGAGATCGAGCTCATCCTCTCGGGCAGCGAGGTGCTGCTCGACCGCGCCATCGTCGACGAGCTGAGCGACCCGGTGCTGCACCTGCTGCGCAACGCCATCGACCACGGCGTCGAACCGCCCGAGGAACGGCGCATGCGCGGCAAGCCTCCGCGCGGCACGGTGAAGCTCTCGGTGCGCCGCGTGTCCGACCGCGTGCTGCTGGAGGTCGCAGACGACGGCCGCGGCATGGACGTGGAGCGCCTCAAGGCCCTCGCCGTCGAGCGCGGGCTGATCACCGCCGACCAGGCGAAAGACCTGCCCGAGCGGGACGCCCTGCTCCTGTCCGCCGCCCCGGGGCTCTCCACGGCGACGACCGTCACCGACATCTCCGGCCGCGGCGTGGGCATGGACGCGGTGAAGCGCGCGGTCGAGGCGGTGAGCGGCACGTTGGAGATCACCAGCCGCCGCGGCCTGGGCACCACCTTCCGCATCTCGGTGCCGTTGACCGTGGCGATGGTGAACCTGCTGCTGGTCGGCGTGGGCGACGACGTCTACGGCCTGCCCATCGCCAAGGTGGCCGGGGTGGTCGAGACCAGCCGCGCGGCGCTCAGCCACAGCCAGAACGTGCCGGTGCTGCAGTTCGGCGCGGCGGTGGTGCCCGCGCTCGAGCTGAGCCAGGTGCTCGAGGTACCGGGCCGCCCGCACGACGTCGCGGCGCCCTCACCGTTCGTGGTCGTCGACACCGACGACGGTCGCGTGGCGCTGGCTGTCGACGCGCTGCTGGGGCAGGAAGAGGTGGTGCTCAAGGCGCTGACCCGGCCGTTGGACAAGGTGCGCGGACTGGCGGGCGTGACCGTGCTCGGCAGTGGGCGACCGGTGTTCATTCTCGACGTCGCGCGGCTGGGGACCCCGGGGCGTGCGGCCGCGGCGGGTGAGACATGACGACCCTCCTCACCGAGCGGCAGGAAGACGCGCTGCGCGAGGTCGCCAACATGGGCTCGGCGAAGGCCGCCTCGATGCTCGCGCGCCTCGTGGGCGACGTCGGCGTGCTGGTCGACGTGCCGGTGGTGCTCTCGGCCAACCGCTACCAGCTCGGCTGGCTGCTCGGCGGGCGCGACGTGAAGGTGCACGCGGCGACGTTCGGCATCGAGGGTGAGCTCAAGGGCCAGCTGTGGTGGGTGCTGCGCGAGGCCGATGCGCAGCGGCTCGGGCAGCGGCTGCTGGCGCGCCCGGGCGTGAGCGGCCCGCTCTCATCGTCGGCGGCCGCGGCGTTGTCGGAGGCGGCCAACATCGTCGCCTCGGCCTGTGTCTCGGCGATGGGCACCCTGGTGCACGCCACCCTGTTGCCCACCACCCCGCTGGTGCGCGAGAGCACGGTGAAGGCGCTGGTCGGCGAAGGGGAGTTCGAGAAGACCCAGACGGTGCTGGCGGCGAACTTCACCTCGACCAACGCGCCCACCTTCACCGGGTGGCTGGTGTTGATGTTCGACGGGCCGACCACCGACCGCGCGCTCGAGCGCCTCGGCGTCTAGTACGTCAGTACGCTCATGGCTCAGGCCTCGAGATCTGGGTCCCTGGGAGGGCCGCTCCTGCACGGCGCTTGCGAACGACGGGCAGAAGCCGCGACCTGATCAGCCCCAGAACCGCCACCACGGCGGTCGCGGGATGACGAGCGCGACCCCCGAGACCGGGGGCAGGGGCGGCAGCGGCACGGGCCGGGCAGGCCGCACCGGCACGGTCCACCGGCGCAGGTGCTGCCAGTCTGCCGTGAGCCCGTCGCCCCGTTCATCCCAACGCTGGAGCATCGCCAGGCACCGCGCGCAGCCCACCGCGTGGTCGGAGTACGCCTGCGAGCACCCGTCGATGCGGAAGATGCCGCCCATCGCCGCTTCGGTGTCAGGCGAGTTGCGGCTCGAGAGGCGGCAGTCGTCGCTGGTCTGCGCGAGGTCCTCCTGGGTGCGCAGGAGGAACAACGAGCCCCGCTCGGTCTCCAGCTCCCAGAGCTGCGGCGCGCGCGCGGGGTCGGCGGCGTGCTCGCTGGCGATGTAGAGGGCGTCGGCCACGTACGACTCGAGCGCGTAGCCCTCGAGGTCGGGGAGCGCGGTCCCGAGCCAGCGCGCGAAGCACTGCGCGAGCGCCTCGAAGCGGGGCTCTTCCGCGCCCGCACCCTTCGCGAACACGAACGCGAACACACGGGCAGCGCGCGCCCGCGCGTCGTCGGAGTACCAGGCGAGGAGCTCGTCGAAGACATCGGCGGCCACGGCGCTGGCTTCGGCATCGAACGCCACGTCGAGGCCGAGGGCTTCGAGCGACCCAAAGCACGCACGATTCGACGTTCGGGGACGGGCACTCACCGCCGCCCACGCTACTGAATCACGTGAGGCAGTGCGGGCGGTTGTGACTGCACCTCGGGGCCAAAATCGGGTAGAGCGGTCTTGTCACCTGTACCGAGCCGGCGGACGCCGGCACTGGGAGAGAGCCTTGACGAACAACCTGAGAAACCTGCTGCTGGGCGCGTTTGCGTGCGTGCCGCTCCTGCTGACTGGCTGTACTCCGGAGTGCGTTGACAAGTTCGACTGCGACGCCAAGGCCAAGAAGGACAGCCGCGAGTACACGTGCGTGTCAGGGGCGTGTGTCCAGGGCAGCGCGTTTCCTGACGCGGGCTCGGCTGGCGGCGGCGGTGGCACGACCGGCGGTAATAATAACACGACGGGCGGTGGCGGTGGCACGACGGGCGGTGGCGGTGGCACGACCGGCGGTGGTGGCGGCGACATGGACGCGGGCCTCGACGACGCGGGCATCGTCGACGCGGGCATCGTCGACGCAGGCATGGACGACGCCGGCATCGTTGACGCAGGCATGGACGACGCCGGCATCGTCGACGCAGGCATGGACGACGCCGGCATCGTCGACGCAGGCGTAGATGCCGGCATGACGGACAGCGGCGTCCCCGAGCTGGAACTCGCCCAGATCCGCGGTACGGCGCAGGACGGGGGTACCACGGCGGTCGACGTCTCGGCGGCGACGGTGACCTACCTCAAGCCGCTGGTCGGCACCGAGGCCGCTGGCTTCTTCGTGCAGGCCGCAGCGATGGGCCCGGCCATCTATGTGGCGGTCGATCCCGCGACGCTCACGCCCGCGCCCCAGGTGGGCGACCGCGTCGCGTTCAAGGCGACCACCTACGCCCTGGTGACCGGCTTCTCGGAGATCACCACGATCTCGAACTGGCAGCGCCTCTCGTCCGGCGGCTCCATTTCCTCCTTCACCCAGGACCTGACCGCATCGACCACCGTGGCGGCGTCGATCGACTCGCTGGAGTCGGAGCTGATCTCGATTCGTGGCGTGCTCGACGCGGGCTTCAGCTCGGCCGGCAGCCCCTACGTCGGGGCGTCCATCGGCACCACCGCCAGCCCGGCCGACAACGTGCGCTTCCGTGCGCCGCAGACCCTCGTCGACTCCCTCGAGCTCGAGCGTGGCTGTGACATCACCGTCGGCCCGACGCCGATGTGGCGCTTCAACACCCAGGCGCAGCCAAACGCGTGGGTCGCGGGAGACGTGGTGATCAACGCTTGCCCCGCCCCGACCGTCGTCAGCGCCGTTGCGCCCACCACTACCAGCGTCGTGGTGACCTTCAGCCGCTCGATCCTTGGCTCTTCCGTGCAGACCAGCGGCAGCCAGTTCACCTTCAACAACGGGCTCACCGCCTCGGCGGCCGTGGTCGCCGGCAAGACCGTGACGATCACGACCACTGCGCAGACCGGGGGTACCTCGTACCTGCTGACGGTTGCCTCGAGTGTCACCGACAGTCGCGCAGCCGCAGTCGGAACGCCGAACACTGCGACGTTCGTCGGCTTCGAGACACGCGCCCAGGTACGGATCAATGAGATCAACGCCAACATCGCGGGAGGCTGTGATCTCATCGAACTCCGCGTCGTCTCGGGCGGGTCGATGAATGGCTTCCGCCTGCAGGAGCGCGACACAGCCACGCTGGTCACGTTCACCAGCTTCACCGTGGCGACCAACGACCTCATCGTCGTTCACATGAACAGTCCCGCCGTCGCCTGCAATGCGAACGCAGCAACGCAGGAGACGACGAGCATCAACCAGCAACCGTCGGCGACCTTCGCTGGGAACTACAACACCGCGTGGGATTGGTGGTCGACGGACACCGGCCTGACCAACACCGACAACACCATCACGCTCTACGACCCCTCTAGCAACATCGTCGATGCAGTCCTCGTAGCCAACCTCGCGACGGGCCTGGCAGCGGCGGGCTCCGAGACCCAGGCCGCGGCTGCGGCCGCGGTCAACCAGTGGCAGATGGTGGGAGGCGGCATTCCCACCGGTGGTTTCGTCGACGACAACTTCCGTGCGCACGCGGCGCTCGATTTGGACGCGACCGGCACGACGGCCACGACTGGCGACTCGATCGGGCGAGTGGACAACACGGACGACAACGACAAGGCCGACTGGAGCCAGGCGCCCCAGACCTTCGGCGCCACGAACGTGGGACAGACCCCGTTCCCCTGAGCCTGCGCTGAAAATGACTCCGGGCCGGTGGGGAACTCCCCGCCGGCCCGTTTTCAGTGCGGGTGCTTCACTTCTGCTTTTCGAGCCAGTCGTCGAGGTACCGCGCGCTGGCGAGCTCGGAGCGCACGTCGAGGTCGGTGAAGCCGCACATGGCACCGGTCCAGTTCCTCCAAGCCAGAAGCCTGGAATGAGGCACACTGACGCGTCGACTGTTCTCGAAAGGTTCCTGTCCGATGCGGTCTTCAGCCTTCGTTCTCGCCGTCTCCCTCGTGCTCGTCGCGTGCTCTGCGCCCACTCCGAAGCAGTCGTGCGGGCCGCTGAACTGCACGGGGTGTTGTGACGCCTCTGGAAGTTGCCAGACCGGTGCGGCGACGCTGGCCTGTGGATCCGGCGGCGCCCTCTGCACCCAATGCACCGTGACCGAGGTCTGCACCTTCGGGCTGTGTGGGGGCAGCAGCGCGACCGGTGGCGGCGGTGGTGGCAGCGCGACCGGTGGCGGCGGTGGTGGCAGCGCGACCGGCGGCGGTGGCAGCGCGACCGGTGGCGGTGGTGGCGGCGGGATGAGCAGCGATGCCGGTTCGGCGAGCCCCTGCGCGGGAACGCTCGCGTTGTGCACCGGGCAATGCCTCGACCTCCAGGCCGACGCCGCCAACTGTGGCGCCTGCGCACGCGTCTGCGGCCAGGGCCAGGTCTGCAACCACGGCACCTGCGCGGTGCTCCCCGATGACTGCACGAGCCAGGGGCAAGGCTGTGGCGCGGGCTACTTCTGCGATCCCGTCTCGAAGAAGTGCATGACCGGCTGCCGGCTCCCCACCGACTGCCCGCAGGGCGCGACGTGCACCGCCGGGAGCTGCGCCTGCGCCACCGGCCAACACGCGTGTGGCCAGCGCTGCGTGGCAGACGACGCCCCGGCGTCCTGTGGCACGCGGTGCAGCGCCTGCCTCGAGCCGGTCCACGCAGCCGCCACCTGCGCGGCGGCGACCTGCGGCTTCACCTGCACCACGGGGTACCTCGCGAACGCGGGACAGTGTGTGGACGTCGACGAGTGCGCGACGGCCAATGGCGGGTGCAGCGCCAACGCCACCTGCACCAACACCCCGGGGAGCCGCACCTGCACCTGCAACGCGGGCTACACCGGTGACGGCTCGACGTGCGTCGACGTCAACGAGTGCGCCACCAACAACGGCGGCTGCGACGTCAACGCGGCGTGCGCGAACACGCCTGGCGCGCGCACCTGCACGTGCAACACCGGCTTCAGCGGCAGCGGGCTGACCTGCGCCGACGTCAACGAGTGCCTCACCGCCAACGGAGGCTGCGATGTCCACGCCGCCTGCACCAACACCTCGGGCTCGCGGACGTGCGCGTGCGGCACCGGGTACACCGGCAACGGGCTGACGTGCACCGACGTCAACGAGTGCCTCACCGGCAACGGAGGCTGCGACGCCAACGCGACGTGCACCAACACGCCGGGCACCCGGACCTGCGCGTGCAACACCGGCTTCACCGGCAGCGGGCTGGCGTGCGCCGACGTCGACGAGTGCCTCACCGGCAACGGAGGCTGCGACGTCCACGCCACGTGCACCAACACCTCCGGCTCGCGCAATTGCGCGTGCATCAGCGGGTACACCGGCAACGGGCTGACCTGTTCGAATGGCGTGGTCGACTCCGGCATTCCCGAGCTGGAGATTGCCCAGGCGCGCACCAACGCGCAGCAGGCCCTCACCACGCCGGTCGACGTCTCGGCCGCGACGGTGACGTACCTCAAGCCGCTGATCGGCTCCGAAGCCGCCGGGTTCTTCGTGCAGGCGGCGGCGCCGGGGCCGGCGATCTACGTGGCGGTCGACCCCAACACGCTGACCCCCACGCCCCAGGTCGGCGACCGGGTCGCGTTCACCGCCACCGCCTACGCGCTCATCGGCGGCCTGTCGGAGATCACCGGCATCTCGAACTGGCGGCGCTCGTCCTCGGGCAACCCGGTGTCCTCCTTCACGCAGAACCTGACCACCTCGACCACCGTGGCCGCGGCGGTCGACACCCTGGAGTCGGAGCTGATCTCCATGCGCGGCGTGCTCGACGGCGGCTTCAGCTCGGCCGGCAACCCCTACGCCGGCGCGTTCCTCGGCACGGTCGCCAGCCCGATGGACAACGTGCGCTTCCGGACACCGCAGACCGTCGTCGACACGCTGCAGCTCGAGCGCGGCTGTGAGATCACCACCGGGCCCACCCCGCTGTGGCGGTTCAACGCGCAACCGCAACCGATGGCGTGGCTGGCGAGCGAGGTGGTGGTCCACAGTTGCCCGGCGCCCACGGTGGTCAACGCCGTCGGGACCGCGCCCACCACCGTGGTGGTGTCCTTCAGCCGGTTGCTCCTCGGATCCTCGGTGCAGGCCAACGGGAGTCAGTTCACCTTCGACAACGGGCTCACCGCCTCATCGGCGGTGGTCAACGGCAAGCAGGTCACCCTCACCACCGCGAGCCAGGGGGCTGGCACCGCCTACCTGGTCACGGTGGCGTCGAGCCTCAGCGACACCCGCGGCAGCGCCCTGGGCACGCCGAACACCGCGGCCTTCACCGGGGCGGGGATCTCCGCGTGCTCACCCACCGTGGTGATCAGCGCGGTCTTCGGCGGCAACAGCACGACGGCCCCGTTCAACCAGGACTTCATCGAGCTCCACAACCGCGCCGCCTTCGCGGTCTCCCTGAACGGTTGGTCGATCCAGTACACGTCGTCGACCGGCATCACGTGGGCCGTCAACGCGCTCACCGGTACCATCGCCGCAGGCGGCTACCACCTGGTCGGCCTCAGCGCGACCGCGGGCGGCACGGCCATCCCCACTCCCGACAGCGCGCCCGCCGGGCCGTCGAACCTCAGCGGCACCACCGGGAAGATCGCGCTCGTCAATTCCACCACGCCGCTGACCGGCAACTGCCCGACCGCCAACGCGTCGGTGATGGACTTCTTCGGCTACGGCTCGGCTGACTGCTTTGAGGGCACCGTGCACCCCGCGCTGAGCAGCACGACGGCCACGACGCGCAACGGGCTGGCCTGCACCGACACCAACGTCAACGCCACCGACTTCACGGCCGCCACCGCGACGGCGCCGAAGAACTCGGCCTCGGCGACCAACACCTGCACCTGCCTGTAAGCCACGAAACGAACGGGCCGGTGGGAACTCCCCGCCGGCCCGTTTTCAGTGCGGGTGCTTCACTTCTGCTTTTCGAGCCAGTCGTCGAGGTACCGCGCGATGGCGAGCTCGGAGCGCACGTCGAGGTCGGTGAAGCGCAGGTGGAAGTCGATGGTCACCCCCGCCGCCTTCACCCGGAGAATCTCCCCGCGCGCCCGCACTTCCTTGGGCACCAGCGGCAAGCGGAAGCGCACGTCGACCTCGGTCCCGTGGGGCGCCGTCTTGCCGCGCCACGAGATGCCGCCCAGCGACAGGTCGCCCTGGCGCTCTTCCCACTCGCCGTCGCGCAGCCCCACGTCGCGCACCAGGAACGTCATCGGCACCCGCGGGCTGTCGCGGCGCTCGTCTTCACTCGGCTTCTTCTTCTTCTCGGCTGCCATGTCGCTCCTCGAAAGTCAGACCTGCGCGGCCACCGAGTCGAGAAACCGACCCAGCAGCTTCGTGAACGTGTCCTTCACCAGGTTCGCCGTCTCCGACACCTCGGCGTGGGACAACTTCTGCTGGCTGATGCCCGCGGCGAGGTTGGTGATGCAGCTGACGCCGGTCACCTTCACCCCCATGTGCGAGGCGACGATGACTTCCGGCACCGTCGACATGCCCACCGCGTCGCCACCCAGCGTGCGCAGCATGCGGATCTCCGCCGGCGTCTCGTAGCTCGGGCCCGAGAGGCTCACGTAGACGCCCTCGCGCAGCAAGATGCCCTCGGCCTTCGCCACGCCGCGCAGCACCTCGAGCGCCTTCGGGTCGTACGCGTGGCTCATGTCGGGGAAGCGCGGGCCGAGCGCTTCGACGTTCGGGCCGACCAGCGGGTTGTACCCCGCGAGGTTGAGGTGGTCGGTGATGGCCATGAGGTCACCGACCTTGAAGCCGAGGTTGATGCCGCCGGCCGCGTTGGTGACGGTGAGGTGCTTGATGCCCAGGCGGCACAGCACCCGCGCGGGGAAGGTCACCTGCCCCGGGGTGTACCCCTCGTAGTAGTGCACCCGGCCCTGCATCGCGACCACCGGCACCGCGCCTCGCCAGCCGAGCACCAGCCGGCCCGCGTGTCCGCTCACCGACGAGATGGGGAAGTCGGGCAGATCGCCGTAGTCGATGGTGACGGCGCGCTCGAGCGAATCGGCGAAGGCGCCCAGGCCGCTGCCGAGAATGATCCCCACTTTCGGGGTGAAGCCGGGCGCGCGTTTCGCGACGACCGCCGTACACGCATCGAGGCGCGCGACCAGATTCTCGGAAGACATGGGGCGAAGATACACAGGTCCTCGGAAGCACTACAGTTTTCGGCCCCGGCCGGGGGACGCGCCGGTGAAACCCGGTATGAAGGTCCCCGCGCACCGCCCGTCGAAGCCGCGCCTCACCACCCCAAGGAGCCCCTGATGAACCGCACCCGTGCCTTGTCGCTGCTCGCGCTGCTCTCGCTGCCCGCCTTCGCGCAGGGCCCCGCTCCGGCCCCGGCCACCGGTGATGCGGCGCCTCCGCCAGCGGGCGGCGCGGCCACCACCTCCACCGCGAAGGGCTCCGGCACGAAGAAGGAGAAGCCGGCGCCGCCTCCCACCACGCCGGCCCCCGCGCCCGCGCCCGCTCCTGCCGACAAGAAGTAGGGCCGTCAGCGGCGAAGCGTCGCAACGAGGTGCTAGGACGACCCTCGTGGCGACGACGAACTTCAAGACCGAAAACAACACCTACCGGAAGCTCATCGGCAACGGTCTGACCTACCGCATCCCCCCTTTTCAACGCGACTACAGCTGGGGGGAAGAAGAGTGGGAAGACCTCTGGGCTGATCTCCTCGGCACGCTCAGCAGCGACGAGGAGCCAGCTCACTACATGGGCTACCTCGTCCTCCAATCAGACGATGAGAAGACCTTCGACGTCATCGATGGTCAGCAGCGACTGACGACTCTGACGCTCCTGGTTCTCGCGGTGCTCAAGCATCTGCAGCGCCTCATCGAGGAAGGCCAGAACCCAGAAGAGAACCGTCAGCGCCTCGAGCAACTTCGCCGCACCTACGTCGGCTCGCTGGACCCCGTCACGCTCTCGACCAAGTCGAAGTTGACGCTCAACCGAAACAACGACGAGTACTTTCAGAGGTACCTCGTCCCGCTTCAAAGACTCCCGCAGCGCCGCCTTCGCCTGTCGGTCCACGGCTTGCGTAAGGGCTTTGAGTGGTTCGAGAGAAAGGTCACTGCCTACCTCGGCCAACACCCGGGCGACCAGGGTAAGATCCTCGCGCAGTTCGTCGAAGACATGAGCGACAAGCTCTTCTTCACGGTGATCAACGTCACCGACGAGCTGAACGCCTACCGCGTCTTCGAGACCTTGAACGCGCGAGGCGTGAAGCTCTCCTCGACGGACCTCCTCAAGAACTACCTCTTCTCCGTCCTGAGCCGGGAACGCGACTCGCGCGACGAAGAACTCCCGCTGCTCGAGCAACGGTGGGAAGCCCTGGTGAGCGGGCTGGGGAGCGAGAACTTTCCTGAGTTTCTTCGTGTTCACTGGCTGAGCCGGGGCCGCTTCGTCAGGCACGCCGAACTCTTCAAGGCGGTCCGCCGGGAAGTCACGACGCGGGCAGAGGTCTTCGACCTCCTGCGGCAGCTCGATGAAGACCTCGACTTCTTTCTGGCACTCCGCGAACCCTCGACTTCGATGCTCTCGAGCAGCGCGCGCGACCTGGCCGGCCAGCTTCGACTGTTTGGGGTGAAGCAACCCTACCCGTTGCTCATGGCCGCACAGCGGCGCTTTTCGCCGGCAGACGTCGAGACGGTCCTCCGCGCGTGCGTCATGCTCTCGTTTCGATACAACGTGATCTGCGGCTTGTCCCCGGGCGATCAGGAGCCTGTCTTCGCAGAGACTGCGCGGGGAATCGCAGACGGTACGGTGCGCGGGGCAGCCGACGCGATTCGTTCACTGGCCCGCATCTACCCAGCAGATGAAGTCTTCGAAGCCGCCTTCATGGAGAAGCTCTTCACCAGGGGAAAGGAGCGACTCGTCCGATACATTCTTTGCGAGCTGGAGCGACAAGAGACTCACCTTCCGCTCGCGTCAGAGAACGACACGCTGAGCGTTGAGCACGTGCTGCCTCAGTCTCCGGGTGAAGGCTGGGACGCCTTCCGCGCCGAGGATCTCGAGCCGATGACCTTTCGCCTGGCCAACATGGTGCTGATGCGGAAGGGCCCCAACGGCACGCTCGGGAACAAGCCCTGGACTGAAAAGCGACCCGTCCTTCAAACCTCGGAATTCGCGCTGACGCGGGAAATGGCCGAGGAGAACAACGAGTGGAACCCGTCTCGGTTGATGGGTCGCCAGCAGAAGCTCGCCAACCTCGCCCGCGCAGTCTGGCGTGTCGCGCAGCTGAGCTGAGCCTCGCACCAACGCGACGGCTACTGAAAGCCAACCACGCCAGCGTCGGTGTCGAAGCGGTTGGTGAACGTGACCCCGGCGACCGGCGTCGGCGACGCGAGAATCTCGATGCGCCGCACGTGCGCGAGGTTCAAGCCCCCGTTGGTCGCCGTCCACCCGTCACCAGCCAGCGGCCGCAGCGGCACCAGCAACACCCGGGGGGTCGGGATGATGCCCGTGGCCGCCAGGTGCTGCGTCGCCGCGGACGGCGTGTAGCGCTGGAACAGGGTGTCATCGTCGCCGCAGAGCTGGACGATG
Organism: Myxococcales bacterium; assembly: GCA_038248085.1. GTDB lineage: Bacteria > Myxococcota > Myxococcia > Myxococcales > Myxococcaceae > Archangium_A. Next base: position 14,111 of record JBBRUE010000005.1, read on the forward strand.
GGGTTCTCGAAGCGGCCCGGGGTGTTCCAGATGTCCGGCGGGGCGCCCACCGACGAGAGCATGAAGGGCAGCCGCAACTTCATCGCGCTCGAGAGGTCCCACCAGGTGCCGACCGGGGCCTCGGCGTACCAGACGTGGAGCCCGCTCCCGGTGCCGATCCACGACGGGTTGACCCACGCCATCGCCTCGCTCCCGGTGACGTTCTTCATGCACCGCGCAGGGAGCGGCGGCAGCGTCGGCAGGCCCGCGTCGTAAAAGGTCAACGCGCCGAACGAGACGCCCGCGGCCCGCAGGAGCGCATCGGGACCACCGCACCCGGGGCGATCATCGGCGACGCCTGAGCAGTCGTTGTCCTTCCCGTCGCTGCAGGTGTCGGTGGTGGGGTTCTCCCGCGGCACGCAGGTGCTCTCGAACTTCGTGGTGACCGCCGAGAAGACGCACTGCAGGCCGCCGCCCCGGCACACCCCGAGCTGGCCGGTGTCGCAATCGAAGGTGGGGCCGGGCGTGCCCGGGTTCTCGACGTCGACGAAGGGCGGGTCATCGAGCTGGCCGTTGCAGTTGTCGTCGACGTGGTTGCAGCGCTCGGGAGCGCCGGGGTACCGGGCGGGGTCCTGGGGTGCGCAGTCGCCGGCGCGTGACGCGTAGCCCTTCGGCTGATCACACGCCTGCAGCACGCAGCTCGCGCAGTCCTCCCCGAAGCCGTCTTGGTCGGTGTCGCGGAACCACGCCTGGAGCCGGAGGCCGTCGTCGACCACCCCGTCGCAATCGTCGTCCTGCGCGTTGCAGCGCTCGGTGGCGAGCGGGCCCACCGCGGGGTCTGCGTCGTTGCAGTCGGTGCCGGCGTCCACCCATGCCTCCTTCACCGGCCGGGCGCAGAACGCGCGAGACACCGCGGGGTCCCCGGCGCCGTCGCGATCGCCGTCGCGGAAGTACGTCGCCCGCGGCAGGCCCGAGGGGCAGGTGCCGTCGGGGGCGGGCAGCGTCGGGCACTCCGGGGTCCCGCCTGGCTTGCAGCACACCGTGTCGTCGCAGGTGTAGCCCTCGGCGCACACGCCGCTGTCACACGCCCACGGGCCGCCGAGGTCCCAGGCCTTGAAGCACCCACTGGCGCCGAGCGCGAGCCAGGCCAGCCCGACGACGCGCGAGAGCCTCACGGTCCCATCCCCGTGGTGGTGCCGTCGAAGGTGATGGTGAAGGAGCTCGAGAGCGTGAACACCAGCACCTCGATGCGCTTGACCCGCGAGGTGTCGAAGCCCGAGCCGATGCCCACCAACCACGTGCTGCTGCTGTTGTTGAGCGGGAGCACCTGGTCGAAGGCCATGTCGTTGACGCTGAACGCCTTGGTGAAGTCGGTGATGCGATAGCGGATGAAGTCGAGGTCGCTCGCGCCGCACAGGTACACCACCGGGTTGAACGCATCACCGGTGACCGGGTTGCCCCAGGCGCCGCGCGGGCCCGAGGTCGCCGCGAAGGTCGCTCCGAACTGGAGCCGCAGCTGCGCGTTGAGCCGGCTCAGGTCCCACGTGGTGCCCAGCGGCGCCTCGGCGCTCCACACGTGGTAGTACTGGCCCATTGCCGATACGGCGCTCCACGTCTTGCCGTCGGGGGACACGGTTTCCGCAGTGCCCGGGCCGAACGCCTGGCAGCTCGTCATCTGGGTGCCTGTCGTCGAGGGCCGCAGCGCGCGGAAGACGACACCCGGCGCGCCGATGAGGGTCCGCGGACCACCGCAGTCGGGCCCCTCGTCGACGCCGTTGGCGCAGTCGTTGTCGAGCCCGTCACACACCTCGCGCGAAGGCGTGGTGACCGAGCGGCAGACCCGCACTACCCCGCCGTCGCCCGTCGGCTGACAGCGGAAGGTCCCCGCGCGGCACACCCCGGCCGCACCGGGAACGAGACAGGGGAAACGACTGGTCGAGGCGGTGTCGGAGTCGACGAAGGTCGTCTCGAGCGTGTCGGGCACGCCATCGCAGTCGTCGTCGAGGTTGTTGCACTGCTCGCCCGCACCCGGGAACTTCGAGGGGTCGTAGCGCGCGCAGTCTTCAGACGTGGCGGTGTACCCGGGCGGCGCGGCGCAGGCCTGCACGCCCGCGTCCTCCACGCCCACCCCGTCGCCGTCTTCGTCCGGGTAGAAGGCGCGGAGGTTGGGCAGGCCCTCGTCGACCACCCGGTTGCAGTTGTCGTCCTTGCCGTTGCACTGCTCCGACGCGCTGGCGTTGATGGCCGGGTCGACGTCGTCGCAGTCGGTGCCGGTGGTCACCCAGCCCTTGCGCAGCGGCGCGTGGCAGAAGACCCGGCTGACCTTCTCGTTGCCGTCGCCGTCGCCGTCCTCGTCGCGGAAGTAGACGATGGGCGTGCCGTCCGCGCAGCCGCCGCCGGGGAGCGGGAGCGTGGGACACGAGGGCGAACCCCCGTTGAGGCAGCACACGCCGTCGTCGCAGACAAAGGCGCCCGGGCAGGTGTCGCCGTCGCCGCACTTCCACGGGCCGCCGAGGTCCCAGCCGCGCAGACACGACAGGCCGCCGAGGATGCAGGTGAGGGCAGCGAGGCTGAGCAGGGCGCGGCGCATCACTTCAATTCGTCAGGGCGTCGATGAGGAAGAGGACGACGCCGGTGGCCGCGAGGCCGCCTCCGACGCCGAGCATGATGTTGCCGGTGCTGGCGTAGGCCTCGGCCTGCGCCTGGCGCGCCTGCACCACGTCGAGGGTCGTGCAGTTGCGCACGTTGCCCTGGCAGGAGGCGGTGATGCCGGTGGCGGTGTTGCGGCCCAGCGTGCCGGCGACGAGGCCGCCCGCGAGGGTCGCCGCGCCCGCGACGAAGACGCCGTAGCTGACGCCGCGCAAGGCGCTGCTGTCCTTCGGCGCCTTCCCCGACACGGCCTCGGCGGGAGACATCGCCTCGACCTTCACCCGGCTGCCTTCCGGCACCTCGAAGCGCTGCAGCACCGCGTGGCCCTCGGGGAAGACGACGTCGACCTGGTGCAGGCCCGCGGGCACCGCGACGACCTCCCCCGGTCTGTTGGTGACGAGGCGCCCATCGACCTTCACCACGGTGCCGGGTTCGACCTGCACGCGCAGCCCGCCGAAGCCCTTGCGCGCCCACGCGGGGAGCAGCGCCTCGAGCACCGGCTTGATGGCGGTCTCGAAGCCCTCGACGGTGCCCTCGCCCTTCTTGAGGCCGACGCGCTCGCCGTCGATCCACAACTGGAGCTCGAGCGACACCCGCTCCCCCTTGCCGTCGAGCGCGCGGAGGTCGAGCAGCACCACGCCGGCCGCGGAGAGCGAGGTCGCGAGCTCGCGCGCACAGTCATCGGTGCACCGCCTGGGAGCGCCCTTCTTCCAGGCCGGCCCCTCGCCCACCGGGAGCCCGGTGACCTGCTTGAGCGCCATCTCCGTCGCGCGCTGGAGCCGCCGGACCGAGGCGTCCGACACCCCGTTCGCGTCGAGGACCGCGGAGACGAGACCCTGCGCGCGCGCGGCGGCCGGGAGGAGGACGAGGAGCAGGAGCAGGCGCAGCACGGAGCCAACGATGTACCACGACACCGACGTCCCCTCTCCCTGCGGAAGCGGAGAGAGGGCGAAGGGTGAGGGGCCACTTCGGCACGAGGCCCCGACGAGGTGACGGGTCGAAGTGCTGGCCATCAGCGCCCGCTGCAGGTCAGCTCCCGCGCTCAATGCTCACGCTCCTCGTCATCGTCGCCCTGGGTCAGACCGAAGTCGCCACGCCTCCGCCCCTGGACGCACCGGTGCAAGCGCAGCAGCCGCTCACCCCGCCGCCGCCCCCGCCCGTCACCCTCGCGCCAGAGACGGAGACGGAGGTCGAGCCCCCGAAGCTCAACACCATGGGCCGCAAGGCCGGCTTCTTCGACGCGCCGCGCGTGGGACCGGGCGTGCTCGTGGGGCGCATCGGCATGGGGTTGGTGGGCGCGGCGGTGGGTGGGGGCATCGGCCTGGGCATCGGCGGTCTCGGTTTCTTGATCAGCTCCCTGAGCGGGACCGCGACTGCGTTCATCATCTCGCTGCCGTTCGCGGCCATCGCGCTCGGGTTGGGTACCGCCCTGGGCGCGGCGCTGTTCGGGGCCGACTACGGGAAGAACCTCGCCGACGCCGTGGTGGTGGGGTTCCTCTGCTCGCTGGTGTCGGTGACGCTGATCGCGCTGAGCGTGTACGTCGTGCCCGGCCTGTTCTTCGGGGCCCTCATCGTGGGCCTGGTCTTCCCCGCGGTGGCGACGCCGCTCCTGGTGCAGGTCTTCAAGAAGGGCGACGCGCCCCAGCCGACGGTCGCCCTCGCGCGTTTCTGAGCGGGGCCGACAACGACCTCAGCCAGGCGCCGCGCCCGGTGCCGAGGCTCCCGTTCGGCATGGGGTTCGTGTTGCGCTGAGCGGCTGTGCCACGCTGGCTGCATGGTCCGGCGTTCCTTCGGGTTGGTGCTCGTCTTCGCTGCCGGCGTCGCGGTGACCTTCGCGTGGCTGCGCACGCAATCGCCGTCGATGCCCGAAGCACCCGCGCTGGTCGAGCAGATCCGCGAGGTGGCGCGGCTCGAGACGCTCCAGGTCCGCCTCTACAAGCGCGTGTCGTTCGCGCCCGAGCCCGCGCCCGCAAACTCCGTGTGGGGTGACGTGATGAACTGGGTGAAGCAGTCGCTCGCGGCGAAGGCCGGGCGTGCGCTGGTGTTCGCCGACGTGAGTCTGGGGCTCGACCTGGCGAAGCTGTCTGCTGATCAACTGCGCGTCACCGGCTCCCGTGTCGAGGTCGCGCTCCCGCCCCTCAAGGCCCAGGTCGCGCTGCGCCCCGAGGACACGGAGATCATCGACAGCAACCTCGACTCTGCGCAGACGGCGAAGTTGTTCGAGCTCGCGAAGGACGCCTTCGAGCGCGAGGTGGAGGGGGATGCGGCGCTTCAGTCGCGCGCCCGGGCCTCGGCGGAGCGCTCGGTGCGCGGGCTGCTGCGCTCGGTCGGCTTCAAGGAAGTCGTCTTCGTGCCCTGGCCGATGGCGGGGCGTTCGACGCTCTGATCAGGCGTGGTGCGCAGCGGTCGCCGCGACCACCAGGAGGCGCTTGATCATCACCCCGAGCAGGTGAGCGCTCACGTCACGGCAGGTAGATGCGGCCCGGGGCGCCCTGCAGGCCCGCCACGGTGTGGCAGGTGTTGCAGTCACCGCTCGTCTGCCCACCGACCATCGTCCGGGAACCGGCGCTGGTGACGACCTTCGCGGTGTACGGCGAGGGCGCGACGCCCGTGGCATCGCCGTAGAAGTTGCCGCCCGCGTTCACGGTCATGGTGAGCACCCTGGTACCGGTCATGTTGTAGATTTCCACGGTCGCGCCGACCGGCAGGAGCGGATCGCAGAGATCCTTCTCGTGCGCCGTCTTGAAGACCGTCCCCATGAAGTCGTACACGAGCCCGGGCTGGGCGAGCCCGCCGGGGTTCTGACCCGCGAAGTTCTGCCCGGAATGACACGCCTTGCACGCGAGGCCCGGCGCCATGGTGCGGCTCGCGTGGGCGTTGGAGGCGGTCGGCTGCTGCCGGTAGGTGCCCGCGGCGCAGGTGGGCTCGGTCGCGCTGCTGCAGCTCCCCCGCGGCATGCCGGCGGTGACCCAGGTGTCGAAGGCGCTGATCTGCGCGGCCGTCAAGCCGCCACCCGGAGGCATCGGGGACGCGGTGTTGCGCATGCGCAGGACGGCCCGCTGCCCCTCGGTCTTGGTCGAGTCGATGGATGAAGCGGCGAAGAAGTCGTCGACGCTGAGCAAGCGCTGGGGTGCGCCACCGGACAGCGGAGTGCCGTGGCAGCTCGCGCAGTGGTCGCTGACGACGAGCGCGACGTCGCAGGGCAGGCCATCGGTCACCAGGCCGCCGTCGCCGGAACCTCCGCCCGTCACCGCACCGCCACCGCCGCCGCCTGCTCCACCACCGAGGATCGACCCGCCACCGCCCGCGCCACCATCGGGCTCGGTCAAGACCCCGATCGTGCACCCAGACGACGCCAGCACCACCGCTCCAACGAAAACCAGAGAACGCATGGACGCCCCCTACCGGCGCTCGGGGCCCAATAGCAAACGGGGCGTGTCAGGGCTGGACGATGCGGCCAGATGCCCCGTTCGCGCCCTGCTCGGTGTGGCAGGAGTTGCAGTCGCCGTTCATCTGCGGCGTCGTCATCCGCGCAGTGCGGTTCTGGTAGGTCACCGTGGCGGTATACGGCAGCAGCACGGCGGGCACCGGGAAGTCCGAGAAGAAGTTCCCGCTGTTGGGGCTGACCGCCATGGTGACGGCGACGGCGCCGTTCTTGTCGATGATCTGCACGGTCATGCCCGACGCTCCGCCCGCGTTGCAGCGATCCTTCTCATGGAGCGACGGGAAGACCGTGCCCGAGTACGGGTACGCCTTGTCCGGCGCCAGGCTCTGGTGGCAGGTGAGGCACGCGAGGCCGGGGTTCATGTCGGCAGACTCAAGGTTCCCGAAGGTCCAGAAGCTGGTGCTGGCACAGGTCGTCGGCGCCGGGCCCGCGTCGATCGCACCACAGCTCCCCACCGGCAGCGACGCGGTGACCCAGGCATCGAAGGCGCTGATCTCAGCGGCCGTCAGCCCACCGCCCGGAGGCATGGGCGAGGCCAGGTCCTGCATGCGCAGCAGGCTCCGTTGCGCCTCGGTCTTCGTCGCGTCGCGGGCAGAGGTCGCGAGGAAGTCGGCGCGGCTGAGCAACTTCACCGGCGCACCACCCGCGAGCGGCGAGCCGTGGCAGCTGGCGCACTTCGAGTTGATCAGCGTCGCCACGTCACAGGGCAGTCCGTCCGTCGCGCCGGCGCCGCCACCTGCGCCGCCGCCAGTCACCGAGCCGGTGCCCCCGCCGTTGCCCGCACCCGAGCCACCGTCACCACCTTCGCCGACGAGCGCCCCCATGCAACCCGAGGCCGACAGCAACACCACTGATCCGACGAGAAGAGCCCGCATGCCCCCAAGACCGGGGCAGCGAGACATCGGACACAATGAAACGGGCAGCCAACGACAGTGGGAGCCAGGCACACCTGGGCAGCGGGTGTGAGTTGATCAGCGCACGAGGGCGCGCCAACTGGCCACGAGCTGGAGAGCCGCGCTGTCGACGTCAGCCTCGGAGGTGTTCCGGCCGAGCGTGAGCCGCACGGCACCGAGCGCGCGCGGTGCGGGGACCTTCATCTCGAGCAGCACCTGGGCGGCTGACTCGTGCCCCTCGTGGCAGGCCGAGCCGGTGGAGGCCGCGATGCCGGGCGTGTGCTCGAGCAGCGCCGTGCCGCTCACGCCGGGGAAGAGCGCGTAGACGGTGTTCGGCAGGCGGGGCACCTCGGCGCCGGCGATGGACAGCTCGGGGATCTCCGCGGTGAGCGCGTGAATGAGTCGCTCACGGAGGCCGGTGAGCCGCACGGCGAGCTCCGCGAGATCGCGCTGGGCCGCGACGCAGGCGGCGCCGAAGCCGACGAGGGAAGCCACGTTCTCGGTGCCCGCGCGCAGCCCACGCTCGTGACCGGCGCCGAGCTGTTGCGGGTGCAGTTCGACGCCGCTGCGAACGACGAGCGCGCCGACGCCCTTGGGGCCGTACAGCTTGTGCGCGGCGAGCGTGAGCAGGTCGAAGCCGTCGTCGTGCAGGGAGAGCGGCACCTTGCCTGCCGACTGCGAGGCGTCCGCGTGGAGCAGCACGCCGCGCGGGCGGGTGAGGGCGGACAGCGAGGGGAGCGACTGCAGCACGCCGGTCTCGTTGTGCCCGTGGATGACGGAGAGCCAGCGGGCGCCGGGGGTGAGGGCCGTGGCGACCTCCTCGAGCGAGAGCAGCCCCGAGGTCCCGACGCCGAGCCGGGTGACCTGCACGCCCTCGCGCTCGAGCGCGTCGACCAGGCGCGCGGTGGCCGGGTGCTCCACTCGAGTGGTGACGACGTGTTCCCGGGCCGAGTCAGTGCCCGAGCGGAGCCGGTCCAGCGCAACGCTGGGCGCGCCGACTCCGGGCGCCAGCGAAGGCGCGGCCGAGGCGAAGTGACCCGGAGACCCAGCGCGACCCGGAGACAGAGTGCCCCGCAGCGCGAGGGCCGTGGCCTCGGTGCCTCCAGAGGTGAAGACGATCTCCCGGGGGTCTGCGCCGACGAGCGCCGCGACCTGCGCACGCGCGCGCTCCACCGCCGCCTTCGCCTCGCGGCCATACGCGTGCCCTGACGAGGGGTTGCCAAAGTGGGTGGTGAGGTACGGCCACATCGCATCGACCACTTCCCGCAGCAGCGGCGTCGTCGCGTTGTGGTCGAGGTACAGACTCACCGGGTCTCGCCGAACTTGTTGGCGATGAGACCGGCGATTTCATCGAGGCAGCGCCTGGCTCCCTCCCCAGAGCACTTCACCTTCACGACCATGCCCTGCGCCGCGGCCAGCATCAGCACGCCCATGATCGACTTCCCGTTGACCGCCTGCCCCTCGCACTCGAGCTCGACGTCGCACGAATAGCGGTTCGCCACCTTCACCAGCTGCGCCGCAGCCCGGGCATGCAGCCCGAGCGCATTGATGATGGTGTACTCCGCCTCGACCGTTTCCACGTTCCGTCTCCTCCCGCTTCAAATTACCAGAGCGCCCCGGCGGCCGTCGCCAACACCGCGGCCCCGTACAACAACGTCAGCGGCGACACCTTCCGCTCCATCACCAGCACGCCCGCCGCTCCGAGGGCCAGGCAGCCGAGGCCCAGCCACGGCCCCGCGCCCCCCAGGTCCCCGAAGTTCAACGCCAGCCACGCGCCCACGCCCGCCGCCGCGGCGGCCGCCACTGAGCGCAGCCGGTTGCTCCACATCGGCACCTTGAGCTCGGCCACGCGGTGCACCAACCCCGGTCCCAGCCGGTAGCCGGTGATGAAGAGCCACACGCGCGTCACGAGGTGCACCACGTTGTACGCCACGAGGAACACCACCGGCGCCCACACCCCCAGCAGCGGCACCAGCGCGACCCCCAGCGCGCCCGTCGCCGGCCGCAGGCTCAGCCAGAAGAAACCGTCCCCCAGGGCAGCGAGCGGACCCATCAGCGTCTGCTTGAAGCGGGTGACCTCCTCAGCCGTGCCTTCCCCGCGCGCCAGCTTCGCCTCGTAATAGAGGATGCCGCCCACGATCGCCGCCGCGGCGTAGGGGTGGGTGTTGAAGGGCGCGAGGTGCCGGCGCGCGGCCTCCTGGCGCCGGGCGGCGTCGGGGTACAGGTGGGGCCATGCCGGTTCGAGCGCGTAGAGCAGTCCGAGCGTCTGCATCGCCTCGGGGGAGAAGCCGGCCTGGATGAAGAGCGTGCGCAGGGCGATGCGCACCAGCGTCGAGAAGGGGATCATGCCCACCCCCGGAGCAGGAAGAGGCCGCCGCTCACCAGCGCCGCCACCACGAGGGCGATCCGCAGCCGCTTCGGTGCGTGACTGCCGTGCACCGCGACCGCCGCCGCGGCCACGCCCATCGCCGGGTAGGCCCAGGCCAGCCCGCGCAGCACCGGCAGCGGGAGCAGGGCCTCGAACGGCTCCATCTGCGGTCCGGCGAGCGCCGCGGCGCCACAGATGAGTCCGTAGAAGACGAACTGCGGCCACATCGCGGTCAGGTTCTGCCGCGCCGCGACGCGCACGTGGCCCGCGTCGGCGGCCGTCAGCGCGCGGCCGTAGTACTTGCGCGCCCGCGCATCGAGGCGGTTCTCCAGCAGCAGGCCCGCCCGGCCGAACGGTGCGCACACCAGAATAGAGAACGCCCACATCGCCGGCGTGGCGTCGCTGCCCGAGGCGTCACCCATGCCCGCGGCCAGCGCCGCACCGGAGATGGCCGGCAGCGTGTCGTGGTCGGCGTGCGCGCCCCCCAGCGAAGCACCCCCGAGGTGCAGCAGCTCGAAGACCAGGCCGACGTAGAGCCCCGACTGCACGTCCTGCAGCAGCAGCCCGGTGACCGTGGCCGCCACGAGGGGGCGCGAGAGCATCGCCTGCAGAAAGGCCCGGCGCTCGAGCGCCATCAGCCCACCCCAGATGCTGGTCATCAGTACGGCGACGAGAGACACGGTCGGGGGCATTGTCGTCACCCGGCCGGGGCGAAGGGAGATTTTCTCTTCTCCATTCCGCCTCCACGCGGGCCAGCCTGATCAGCCAGCGCCCGACGAGCAGCGCAATGCGTCAACGACGGGGGTGGGAGCGCCACCGCGCGGGTATTCCCACCACCTACCCGGAATGCTAAGCGCGGCCCCCTCCCCCGTGAGCGGCTGGGGAAGCCGCTCACACAGCCCGGTACCGAAATGACCAACAACCTGTTGAGCCGAGGAATCATCCTCGTGGCAGCACTCGCTTTGACGGCGTGCCCCACGGGTAAGAAGTGCAGCACCAACGCTGACTGTTCCTCGGGACAGATCTGCAGCGTCATGTCGGGCACGTGCACCACGGGCACCGGCGGCGGCATCGGCGGTGGAACGGGCGGTGGGGTGACGGGCGGCGGTACCGGCGGCGCGTCGGGCGGCGGCACGGGCGGCTCGACGGGCGGCGGCACGGGTGACGGCGGCACGAACAGCGGCGGCGAGACCTGCGAGCTGGCGGCCCTCATCACCCCCGGCACGCTGATGGGTGACACCACCGGCAAGATGATGAACTACGACGTCACCTGCACCGGCGGCCCGACCCCGGGCCCCGACGTCGTCTACCAGATCAGCGTTCCGGCCGGTCAGCGCCTCACCGCGACCGCGACCCCGGCGGCGGCGGTCATGGCCGACCAGTACGACGTCGCGCTCTACCTGATCGCCTCGCCCCCCTCGAACTGCAACGCGGTGGAGACCGACGGCGGCTCGGCGGTGACGTGCCTGAGCGCCTCTGACAACAGCCAGTTCACCGATGCGCCCGAGACCGTGAGCTACCTCAACTCCGGCACCACGGCGGCCGACGTGTTCATCGTCGTCGACTCGTACCTCGCCATGAGCATGGCCGGCCCAGACGGCGGCGTGGGCGCCGCTTCGCAGGGTAAGTTCACGTTGGTCACCACCATCGCGCAGCCTGCGATGGGCGACACCTGCGCGACGGCGATCCCCCTGCCCACCACCGGCACCGCCGTGATGGGCGACCTCGCCAACTACGGCCCCGACTACACCGGCGCGGCGTCGAGCTGCCGCGGCTCGGTCGAGTCGAACGACATGGCGTACCAGGTGAAGGTGCAGGCGGGACAGCTGCTCACCGTCGTCGTGACCCCGGGCCCCACCTTCGACCCGACCATCTCGGTCAGCGAGAGCGCGGCCGATTGTGACGTGACGTGCATCGGCGGCGTGGACATCGGCTCGGACGGCGACCCCGAGGTGTACACGTACAAGAACACCTCCGCCGTCGAGAAGACGCTCTTCGTGGTGGTCGACGGCTACGATCTCGGCGGCTCGGTGCCGGTCGGGACCTTCTCCATCACGGCCTCGGTCGTCATGCCTCCTGCAGACGACGTGTGCGCGCAGCCCATCACCCTGGTGGCGGGCGCGGCGCCCCTCACCGCACAGACCATCACCAACTACGCCAACGACTACGGCACGGCCACCAGCACGGGCTGCGGCTTCTCGTCCGGCTCCGACCGCGTGTACGCCGTGGCGAGCGTGCCCGACGGGCAGCGCCTGACGGTCACCGCGACCCCCACGGCGATGGCCAACCCCTCGCTCAGCCTCGTCGATGGCGCGGCGAACTGCGGAACGGCGTGCGTGGCGAGCGCGAGCTCGGCCGGCCTCGGCGCCGTCGAGACCCTCGTGTACACGAACCGCACGGGCGGTCCGAAGGACTACCTGATCATCGTGGACTTCACCTCGAGCAGCACCGGCACCTTCGACATCTCGGCGGTGCTCTCGACGCCCCCGGGCGACGACGCGTGCCAGGGCCCGACGTTGACGACCCTCGCCCTCAACGCGACGCTCGCGGGCCAGACGACGGTCGGCTACGCGAACGACTACCAGAACGACGCGGCCATGGTCGGCTGTGCCACCACCGGCGCGCTCGGGCCTGACCGCGTGTACCTGGTGTCGGTGCCCCCGGGCGAACGCGGCACGGTGACGGTGACCCCGACAGCGGACGCGGGCTTCAACCCCAGCGTCAACTTCGTCGAAGGCGCCGCCGCGGTGTGCGCAGCCATTCCCCGGGTCTGCGTCGCCGGTTCGAACGCGGCCGGAGCCAACCTCCCCGAATCCGCGAGGGTCTACAACACCACCGGCAGCGCGAAGACCTACTTCGCCATCGTCGACAGCACGAGCCCTCCGGGCGCGTTCGACATCGGGTTCACCGCGGCGTCGCCGCCGGTGGACGACACCTGCACCCGGAACACCACGACGCTGACCGCGGGTACGCGCAACGACAACCTGACCGGCTTCAGCGGCGACTACCTCGAGGGCCTCAACTGCCAGACCGCGACCGGGCCGGACCGCGTCTACCGGGTGCAGCTCGCGCCGAACGAGAAGTACACCGGCACGGTCACGCCGACCGGCGTGGACGGCGGCTACGACCCGGTTCTCAACTTCGTGCCGGGACCGGCGGCCAACTGCGACGCGGCGCCCCTGGCGTGCCGGGGAGGGGCCGACAGCACGGCTCGCAACCAGCCGGAGACCGCCATCTTCACCAACAACACGGGCGCGTCGCTCTCGCTCTACCTCGTGGTCGGCGACTACTTCACCAACGCCAGCAACCGGGACTTCTCGTTGGTCAGCACCATCACCACCGCCGCCGCGGGCGAGAGCTGCCAGCTCCCGCAGACCGTCGGAGCGGGCATGCTGACCGGCCAGACGCTGGTCGGGCTGAGCGCCGACGTCGTCTTCAACGCGGCGTCCGCGGCGACGTGCATCGACACCGGGAGCCTCGGGGATCGGGTGTACGCAATCTCCGTTGCGGCCGGCAAGGTGCTCACCGTGGTCGCGACCCCGGCGGGGAATGAGAACCTGGCCGTCAACGTCATCGATGGCACGGCGGCGAGCTGCAACGACGTGATGGACTGCGCGACCTCGGCCAACGACGGTGTCGCCGGCGAGCCCGAGACGGTGACGTTCACCAACTCCACTGGCGCGACGAAGATCGTGTTCGTGCAGGTAGCGGGGATCCCCGCCGGGCTCTTCTCGCTCAACGTCACGATTCCGTAAGCCTCGGTCGCGAGACCTCAGCGCGGGGCCGGTTGGCGCGATGCCAGCCGGCCCCGTTTCTTTGCGGGCTGGTGACCGCTCGTGAAGAAACGGTGAAGCGCGGGGGGCGCGGGCTCGGCGAGACTGCGACGCGTGCACCGGTTGATCACCCTCGGCCCCCGGGTCGGCTTCGCGCTCCTGGTGGGGGCGCTGGTGGCGTTCGAGGGGCTGTTCGTCGCGGAGATGCGCGCGGGCGCCGCGTCGCTCGAGGCAGAGCGGGTGCTGCGCAGCGCGCGGGCCAGCGAGGCGCTCGAGGTAGAACTGGTCAGGGGCCTCGACGTCGCCGAGGCGCGCATCGAGGCGCTCGAGACGCTGCCGCTGCTCGAGGAGGACGGCCTGCTGTGGGTGCGCGCAGGAATGCAGGTGCTGCCGCGGGTGGCCGGGGTCGCGCCGGTAACCGAAGCCGATCAGCGGGTCGTCGAGGCGATCGACGCGTGGCTCGGGGGAGACCCCGCCGCGCTCGGGCGGATTGAGCAGGAAACGACATCTCCCCTCTCCCTGACCCTCTCCCCCGTTGGGGGCGAGGGAAACAGGGTCGTCCTCCGCGCCTGGCCCTGGTTGTCGCGGAAGACGGCCGCGGCGTGGTGTGTGCGGGTGCAGCGCGGCGACCCGAAAGACACCGCGTTCGTCGCCGCCTGCCAGCGGGGATTGCAGGGACAGCGGGTCGACGTCACCCCGACCGACACGCCCTCGCTCCAGGGTGCGTGGCTGGTGGTCCGCCGCGGCGCCGACGTGCGCGGGGTCGAGGTGCAGGTGAAGGCGTTGATCAATCAACTCGAGGAGCAACTCCGCAAGCGCGCCACGCTCGAGCTGGGTGACTCGGTGGCGCTCGTCGACGGCGCTCCACTCCCCACGCTCAGGTTGATCAGCCCGAGGCTCGACCATTCCGAAGTGGCGCTGCGCAGCGCGCTGACGTGGAAGACGGTGCTCCTCGCGCTCACCGGACTGCTGGGGCTGGGCGTGGTGCTGCTCGCCCGCCTCGCCGAGAGCCGCCGCGGCGAGACGCTCGCCCTGCAACGCGACTTCATCGCGACGGTGAGCCACGAGCTGCGCACCCCGCTCGCCGCCATCCGGGTGATGGCCGAGACGCTCGAGCGGAAGCTCCCCACCGACGGCCCCGCGAAGGACTACCCCCGTCGCCTGGTCGCCGCGGCGGACGGGCTCACGTTCCTCGTCGACAACATCCTGTCCTTCAACCGCATCGAGTCGGGCCGGCTGACGCCGAAGAAGGCGTCGTTCGTCTTCAGCGCCCTCGAGCCGCTCCTCCGGGAAGACGCGCAGCTCGCGGTCGACACCGGGGTCGAGGTGCAGTGCGAGGGGCTCGCGACGTTGCCGGTGGTGTCGGCCGACGCGGAGTTGATGCGGGTGCTGGTGCTCAACCTCCTGCGCAACGCGTGGAAGTACGCCCAGCGTCGGCCGGTGACGTTCCGCGTGACGGGGGGCGTCGAGGCCGGGACCGTGGTGCTTCGCTTCACCGACAACGGCCCCGGGATTCCCCAGGAGGCGCACGAGCGGGTGTTCGAAGCGTTTCACCGCCTGCCGACCGCGACGCACACCGGCGGCTCGGGGCTGGGGCTCGCGCTCGCCCGCCGGGTCGCGGAACTGCATGGGGGCGCGCTGCGGATCTCCGGGTCGTCCGAGGCGGGTACGACCTTCGAGCTCCGGCTTCCCGTCACGGGGACGCGCTGACGTCAGGGCGTCGTGGGGATGAGGGCTGGAGGTCGAGCATTCCCGAGACGAAGACCAGTCCAGCCAGGAATCCCACCACCCGCGTCACGCCCACGCGTTGAGCTGAGCACGAAGGCGGGAAATCAGGTTCAATGCGCGCCGCCTTCCGCTCCGGGGACTCCCACACATGACGCTCCACCGACCGACGCTCCTTGCTGCAGCGCTGTGCGCCGTCTCCTCTTTCGCCGTCACCGACGTCGACGTGTTCCTGTCGTCCCCGCGCGCGCTGGCCGTGCCCGGCCCGATGCCCGCCGACACCGCCCGTCTGGTGGCCGGAGGCCGCATCTCGGGCACCGAGCCGCGCCTCGGCGTGCCGACGTTCTTCTGGGCGGAGCGCCAGCCCTTCGCGGAAGACCTCCGCGCGAGCGGCCTGAGCCCCGAGGCCGTCGCCCGCCGCAGCCTGTTCATCTACGCACCGCTCTACCGCTTCAACCCCGGCACGCTCGCCGAGTCGCCGCTGCTGCACGTACACGACACGGGCACCGGCGCCGTCATCGCCCAGTTCGAGCACCGCGTCGGGGGCCTGCGCGTCTTCCACGAGCGCCTCAACGTGGTGATGACGCAGCGGCTCGAGCTCGTCGCGCTCACCGGCTCGATGTCGGCGCTGCCGTGGCTGCACCGGGACTTCAAGCTCGCCGCGCCCACCGCGCTCGCGCTGGCCTTCGAGGGTGGCTTCGGCGCGGCGGTCGACGCCTCGCAGTTCCGTCCGGCGGGTCTCGATGACGCGGGCGGCTTGCGCTTCTCTGCCGAGGCGCTCGAGTCGCACCGCGTCGGCCTCGCGCGCGCGATGCAGGTGCTCTACCCCGACGTCGACGGCAAGCAGCTCGTGCCCGCCTGGTACGTCGAGCTCGACGCCGCCGCGCGCGCCACCGGCGCCGGCGAGCTGGTGGGTACCGTCATCTCGGCCGTCGACGGCCGCGTGCTGTGGCGCCACTCGTTGACCGAGTCCGACAGCTACGGCTACCGCGTGTGGGCCGACCCGGCGACGAAGCGGCCGCTCGACGGCCCCAACGGGCGCGCCATCCCGCACCCCACCGGCCTCGTCGACG